>JAYTPR010000202.1:0-6773 GCA_043747095.1 Candidatus Peribacterales bacterium | reverse complement strand
ACCTCTACTTCATCACTGCCCGGAAGTACGATCGGCTTCTGGCTGAAGCTGTGGGGATTGATAGGAGTCAGGATCGTTGCTTTCAGTTCTGGATGCACGATGGGTCCGCCGGCTGCGAGTGAGTACGCTGTGGAGCCAGTCGGAGTAGCGATGATGACGCCGTCAGCGTGGAAAGTGGCGAGTGGGTCACCATTCACACATGTCTTCAGGTCAATGAGGCGTGAGATGGCTCCTTGTGAAATAACCGCTTCATTCAGCACTTTTCCGCTCCAGATTGTTTTTTTTCCACGGGTTGCAGTGATCTCAAGAAGGCTTCTTTCCTCTACTTTTCCTTTTCCACGGAGAAACTGCGGCAGCATCTCCTGTGTTTCGCCAAGGCTCATCTCCGCCAAAAAACCGACGGTACCTTTATTGATGGAGAGAATCGGAACGGAGTAGTCCTGTAGTTCACGCACGGTTCGGAGGATCGTTCCATCGCCGCCGAGCACCACAAGGAGATCAAGCTCCGAATGTTTTTTGTAGACCGGTAATTTTCCGGCATCAAGTCTGGTGCTTCGCTTACCGTCAATTTTCACCGTTGCACCTGAGTCACGGATAATCTCGATGACATGTTTCATCGTTCGAGAGAGATCACCGATGTCAGACCGGGCTGTAATGCCGACAATGGGGTATTTGAGAGGCATCGGAGCCCATGATAGCACGACCGGTTTCATCTGACATTTGGCCTGCTCTTTGCTATGATCTCCCTGATGTACGAGAAGTTCCTCCGCATGCTTCGAGCCATGGAGCTCGAAGAGAAAGTACTCCACACCGGAGTGCTGGTTTGTATCCTCGGACTCTTTGTCCCGTGGATCGGTGGCCAGTGGTCAGGAACCGTCCAGCAATGGAGCGGGTTCGGCTTCTACACGGGCTACATTGGTCAGGTCGTTTTACTGCTACAACTCTATATTTTTACGATGACAATCTCCCCCCTTCTTGGAGGTCCGACACTTGTACGCAAGGCAATTCGCAATTTTGTTCGACTCATCCTGAGTTCCCTTTGCACCATTTTACTTATCATGGCTTTCACGGTGCTCTTGCGTCTTACCGGACAACTCTCGGGTGCTGAGATCCGCTTCGGTATCTACTTCGCCATCGTCGGTAGCGCTATCGCTACACTCTACGCATTCTTGAAGTATCAAGAGGAGCAGCGCGGCCTCAATCAGGCAGTGTTTCTCCACCCAGACGCGCAGACGAGTCCCAAACTCAAAGTCACTGCCGTTGCAGATTCACTTCCGGAAGATCGTCCGCCACCACCTCCACCACCGACTCCCCCACCCGCTGAAGATCATCATCTTTTCTCCAACCAATGACCACCGAGCCAAAACCACCGAGCCAGTATAAAGATGATGATCTCGTCTACGTTGATCCTGAGAGCCGAACAGTCGTCGGCATTGTAGAATGGGGCACTGGCGACAAGCCGAAATCCAAGCCATACGTGGCAGCTCCCGCAAAGGACGCAAAGCCAGGCGATAGGCCGAAGGGTTTTTGGCGCAAGTTCTACCCATGGGGAACGTACCGCAGCATGAAACGTATCTTCAAAGTTGAGGGGAAGATTAAAGATGCTGAGCCTAATAAGACTTTGGAAGAAGTTCTTCCACGAGCTCTCGCAGAAGCCTTCTGGACGTGGGATGACAAGAAGCCTGCAGCTCAAGTCGCTACGGATGCTCCGAAAGAAACGGAGCAGATTTAGGACTTCAGGACTTTGCAGACGCGCTCGACTTCTTTCTTTGCGCCGATGATAAGCGGTGTGCGCTGATCAAGGTCATTGATTTCAACATCGAGTACCGACTTGGTGCCATCCGATGCTGCACCTCCGGCTTGTTCCATGATGTACGCGAATGGACCGCACTCGAAGAGGAGACGGAGTTTTCCGTTTGGATACTTGCTGCCGCCAATATTGGTGAAGATGCCCGCACCCTTGATGAGCATGTGGTGAATGTCTGGGACCATGCCGCCGGAATAGCGAAGCGTGTGTGCTTCGTTCATCCAGGTATCCATCATCTTGCGGTAGTTTGGCGTGTCCACGACGGCGCGTAGGTTGCCCGGTGCGTACGTCTTCACTTCATCGGTCATGGTGAGGTTTTTCTGGAGCAGCACGAACTCACCGACTTCATTGAGGAAGAAAGCGTGCACACCTTTGCCTGCCGAGTACACGAGAATGGTGCGCGGGCCGTAGACCAAGTACAGAGCCGCTACCTGATCACGCGGAGTCTTGCCGATTGGGCTGCCTGCTTCGTAAATGCCGAAGATGGAACCGATGGCGAGGTTACAGTCGACAAGGCTGGAGCCGTCGAGTGGGTCAAAGACGAGGGTGAACGGTGCGTCTGGTACAAGCCCCATGAGTTGTTCAGACTCTTCTTCCGAACAGAAGCTTGCAACAAGTCGGCTTTCACACAGCTGCTCTTTGATGATCTTGTTACTGAGGACGTCGAGCTTCAATTGCTCTTCTCCAAATGTATTACTGGAACCTGCAAGACCGAGATCTGTCGTGCGAATGGCGTTTTCTACATATTTTCCAGCGCGAGCGATATCGTTGATGAGGTGACGAAGTTTATCTGGAGTCCCTGATGTGAAGAGATGCTGATTGAGAGATACGCGCGAGGGAAGCGTGCACGAGTATCCGACGGTTGTGGGCTGGGCGGAGGAAGTCTTGGTCATACGGCGGTTGGGAATCAGATGAGAGCTGCGACTTTGAGTGTCATTTCCGTGACGCGCATGGCGTATCCCCACTCGTTGTCGTACCAGCTGAGGATTTGCGCGGCTGTGCCGTCGACGACTTTTGTGGATGGAGCATCCACGATGGATGAATGCGGGTCAGTTTGGAAGTCGATGGAAACACATTGATCGTGCGAGATGGAGAGCACGCCTTTCATTTGTTTCGTTGCGGCTGCGGCCTCCAACTTTGCGTGAATGTCGTCCACGGTAACGTTCTTCCCAAACTGAAACGCCATGTACGCACAGCTCACGGTTGGCACCGGAACGCGGAAAGCCATGCCGTCCATTTTTCCTTTCAAATGTGGAAAAATTTCTCCGCATGCTTTTATGGCGCCGGTTTTGGTTGGGATCATGGACAGAGTTGCAGCGCGTGCGCGGCGAAGCTCACCGCCTTCTTTCGCTTTGTTATCCAGTAAGTTCTGTGTTGCTGTAAATGCATGCACTGAGCTCACGAGAAGAGACTCGACCGTGAACGCTTCATCCATAATTTTGATGATGGGTGCGACACAGTTAGTGGTGCATGACGCATTACTGATGATATGCATGTCTTTTGTGAGCGTGTGATCGTTCACGCCCATCACGAATGTCGGAGTTTTATCTTTCATCGGAGCCGTCACGATGACGCGCTTCGCACCCGCTTTGATGTGGTGTTCCACTTCTTCATGCAGATCAAAATTACCGGTGGACTCTACGACGATGTCGACATTGAGCTCTCTCCATGGACACTTGGCCGGGTCACGTTCTTTGACGACGCGAACATCTTTGCCGTTGACCAGCATGTGATCCCCCTTTACCTCTACCTGACCTTTGAAATGTCCGTGCAGTGAGTCGTACTTCAAAAGATACGCGCGCATCTCAGCATCCGATGATGCGTTGACGGCAACGACTTCGACATCGTTTCCGTACATTTCACAAAACTGGCGGTGCACATTTCTTCCGATGCGACCGTACCCGTTGATAGCGACTCGAAGCATGAGCTGACACTACGGTATTCGCGCGCTGCAAATCAAGAAAATCCACTTGAATAGGCACCGTAGGCCAGGATTATCCGTAAATACCAATGAGAACGCCGAGGAATGCCATGAAGGCGCCCACAATCCAGAGCCGCATGGTGACTTTGCTTTCGCCCCAATTGAGCGCCTCAAGGTGATGATGGAACGGTGCCGACTTAAAGACTTTTCGCTTCAGGCAGCGCTTGCTTGTGAGCTGGATAATGACGGAGAGCATCTCGATGACGAACACGAAGCCGATAAGTGGGAGAATGAGAACTTGGTTCACCATGAACGCCATGACGGCCAGTGTGCCGCCAAGCGCCAAGGAGCCAGTGTCACCCATGAAAAAGATGGCGGGAGGAATGTTATGCCACAGGAAGGCTGCGAGTGCGCCTGCAACGACGCCGCAGAATGCCGCAAGAACATAGAGGCCTGTGAGGTAGGCAACGAGTGCGAAGGCTCCGAAAGCGATGATCAGAAGTCCTGCCGCAAGGCCATCAAGGCCGTCGGTGACGTTAACCGCATTTGCCGTACCGATGACAACGAGAATGAAAAATGGAATGTATAACCATCCGAGATCGATCGTTTCTGGCAGTCCCATCATGGGGCCAAACGGAATATCCACGTGGCTATACGACAAACGGAAGTAGAACCACGCAGCCGCAAGCGAGCTCATGAAAAGTAAGACGATAAGTTTCGGGAGTGCATTGAGACCTTTGTTTTTGCCCATGCCACGAATATTCAGATAGTCATCTACCGCACCCAGAAGCCCAAAACCGACGAGCACTGCGAGTGGAATGTACACCTGTCCGCGCTGTAGGAGCGAGTGTTCCACGACTCCCTGAAGCGAAAGTCCTCGTGAGACTAAGACCGTGATGAGGATAGAACCCCAAATGAGAAGTCCTCCCATGGTTGGTGTTCCAGCTTTTGCTTGGTGATACGTCAGGAAAACACTGGCCGATCCCCCATCGACAGCTTCCACGCGAAGCTTCTTACCGAGCTTGAAGTGATGGAGAAACTGAACAAATGGTTTGGTGAGGATAAGCGCGACGAGAAACGCCGCAAACGAGTATGCGAGAATTTCGAGGAGTGAAATCGCGGGTCTGATCGGGAGAGTAGTGAGGTCTTCGAGCATGGGGAGATTCTATGCCAAATACGTTGATCCGAATACCAGCTTTTATTCACCTTTCATGAATTACTCGTCATCATGCACAGGTGGCCTGAAGGCAGCGTTGCCGCCTTTCACCTGTCCGATCATCTTATGCGTTGTACGCGACGCCATTGATTTTACCTCCTGAGCTTTGTCGACATCGTAGAAGCGCATCTGCTCTTTCTTGAACATAAGTTCCACGCGTCCAGTTGGACCGTTACGGTGTTTGCGGACATAAATATCTGTGATGCCGGGGCGATCAGAATCTTCTTCGTAATAGTCTTCGCGGTACATCATGAGCACGACGTCAGCATCCTGCTCGATGGAGCCGGATTCACGCAGGTCAGAAAGTTGCGGGATGTTTCCGGGACGGCTTTCCACTGCGCGGGAGAGCTGCGAGAGCGCGACGATTGGAATTTTGAGTTCGCGTCCGAGCATCTTGAGTGAGCGTGAGATTTCAGAAATTTCTTGCACACGGTTGCCGCTGTAGCTGGCGTTGCCGGTACTCATCAGCTGCATGAAGTCGATGATGATCATATCGAGGCCATGTTCCATCTGAAGACGGCGGGCTTTTGCTCGGAGCTCTGGAATAGACGAGCCCATGGAGTCATCGATGAAGATGTTTGCCTTCGAGAGATCGTCCATGATGGGTCCCATGTTTTGGAAATCGCGATCTTCCAGTTTTCCTTTCTGGAGTTTCCACGAGTCCACACCAAGCATGGAGGCGAAAAGACGGTCGACGAGCTGTTCTTTGCTCATTTCGAGCGAGAAAATGGCGATCGACTTTCCGTGTTTGATAGCGGCACTCTGTGCGATATTTAATGCGAGCGATGTCTTTCCCATCGACGGACGTGCAGCGAGAATGATGAGGTCTGACGGCTGGAAACCAGAGAGCTTGAAGTCGAGTGCTGCAAAACCAGTTGGTACACCCTTGATCGTATTATCGTCTTTGCTCTCGTGCATTTCCGCAAACTTTTCGTAACGAGCACTCAGAATTTCTTTGATGTGAATAAACTTTTCTTTGAGAAACGTTCCAGAAATGCTGAAGACGGTTTTCTCAACGATTTCGAGAAGCTCGGGAATATCTCTATCTTCTTCGTGGCCGAGTGCCTTGATCCTATCGCCGGCCTGAATGATGCGACGAAGAACGGATTTCGTTTTGACGATTTGTCCGTACTTGAAGATGTGAGCAGAGACAGGAACCTTGGATGCGAGCTCGGCAAGGAATGCGCTGCCGCCGACGTCTTGAATCTTTTTCTCATCTTGGAGCTTACTTGTAACCGTGACAATGTCGATTGGCTGGTGAGTTTGGTACAGGTCGACAATCGCTGAATAGATGATGCGGTACGAAGGCTCATAGAAGTCTTCGGGCTGCAGAAGGTCCGAAACCTTGATAATGGCCTCTGGGTCCATGAGCAGCGCGCCGAGCACCGTTTGTTCGGCTTCGAGGCTGTGTGGCTGCACGTCGAGGAAAGCTTGGGCCATGGGAACCGAGTGTAGATGAGTTTGGCCGGAAGAGAAAAGGCCGCCACACGACAAACCGATGAAAGGAATCAAGGACAATCAGTATCACGATTCTTGGTTTTAGAAAGCTATCGCCTCGCTCAGGTCCTCACTCCGGCCTGCGGGCCACCTCTCTCCCTGCAGGAGAGAGGAACCTTTGCAAACATCGAAACGAAGCTCCCCTCCCCTGTAAGGAGAGGGGTTGGGGGTGAGGACCAAATAAAAAAACGGAGGTAACCCTCCGTTTGTAAGCCCTTAGTGTATGACGCCTAGACGTTCAGTTTCTTGAAGGCGTCGCGAATGTCTTTATCAAGCTTGTCGGTGAGCTTTGGGTTTGCCTTGAGGTAGCTTCTGGCCTGTTCCCTGCCCTG
>JAYTPR010000201.1:0-1232 GCA_043747095.1 Candidatus Peribacterales bacterium | reverse complement strand
GATTGCCGCGATGAACATCTTGAGACAAGAGCTTGGCTCTAAGCTTGGAGCGCAGATTCATGGCGTGATCAAAGTGGACTTCACCGCATTCAGCGAGATTGTTGATGCCTTTGGCGGTGTTGAGATCGATGTTGCGGAATCTCTCACTGATTACACGTACCCTCTGAAAGAGGGTGTGGTTGGTACGTTTAGCCTTCCTCAGGGATTACAACGCCTGGATGGAGATACGGCGCTGCAGTATGCACGTAGCCGTCATTCTACGTCTGACTTTGACCGCTCTCGGCGTCAGCAGCAGATTCTTGGTGCGCTCTTGGAGCAGGTCAAAAATCAGAATCCTCTCGAAAATTTAGGTCTCGCACGTGCAGTCCTTGGAGTGATTGAAAAACATGCAGAATGGACGCTGTCGTCGGGTGATCTTGTTGCACTCGCAAGCTCCGTTCTCACGGTTCCGCGGGAACGTATTGCGTCCATGCACCTCAGCACCGCTGTTGGCGGAGATTACTCAGATGCCGAGCGTGGAGGATTTGTTTTGCCGCCAGCCGAAGACATCGGCGCTGGTGCCATTCTTCTGCCATATTCACTTACTGGGAAAATATCGGACTGGGGGCAGCTTGAGACACTCACGCAGCTTCTGTTTGAGCACCGCGCACTCTATCTTTTACAGTCCGATATCAGCATCAGTGCACGTGCCAAAGATAGGCTCGCAGCTCGCAGACTTCGGAATGAACTTGTTCGCTACGGTCTTTCCGTCTCAGAGATCACGCAACATGTATCTGGGAGCGGAGAAATTCTTCTGTCTTCCCGCGGTCAGACTGAGAAATTTATCTCTAGCTATCTCGATCTTCCGCTGACGGTGTCTCCTGACATTAGTGATGATGCTATGAAAATTATCCTTCCCGAGAGATACCGATTTGTACCTTTGGAGATATTTGGACAGCTCTAGCATCGTTTGATGTCGTATCGCAAAAAGAGCTCTTTCAGAAAGTGGTAGCCCCACGGAGGATCGAACTCCGATTTCCTGGATGAGAACCAAGTGTCCTAACCATTAGACGATGGAGCCACAGGCTTGAAAGAGCTGAGCCAGTATAGCCAACAAATGTCTTCCTTCAAGCTAGAAAGCCAGCTTTTCTGCCATTGAAAGGCTCCGAGGCCAGCTGCTTCACTCATTGTCACTTGTCATTTTGAGAGCCAGGATGCAGGATTGTCCGGCATTCCTTCCACACACCCAATGT
>JAYTPR010000200.1:0-3211 GCA_043747095.1 Candidatus Peribacterales bacterium | reverse complement strand
TTTAGCAATATCCTGTATCACTGACATCTGAACTTTGCGCTTGTTTCAGCGCAATACCCGATATTTTAGTGAGCGCAGTACCTGCAGCGGAAGTCTCTGATCTTTGCACATCAGAATGCTATATCGATGCGTTGGCAATATTTTGGTCCTAAAAACTATGCTCGATGAATGATGATCTTTTGGCTCTCTGAAGAGCAAAAATGAATATCGATACACCTGATTTTTGTGCGTCGCGAGTGTTATTGATCTTTACAATGATAATCAATCTTGTCAAAAATTATCGTCTACAGCCTCAATCTGCCCGTATCACAGTGAACTCGGTAGCCATCTTCCAATCGGAAAGTTCAAACCATCTGGTCAAACGTTACGAGGGTTATGCATCACCCTTGGCTCATATCGTTGTGTATCTTTCAGATCTTTTCACAGAGTACAGGGGCGATATGGGTTTGTGCTCCACTTCGATCATGACAACATGCTTAGAAGTGGGTGATCTTTCGTTATTCATACAATAGAAAATTCAATTGTCTATCATCATGGTGTTTTGATCCCATTGTTTATGATCCGGACTTTTTGGCTTCAGAAAGGGCTGCGTTTGATTTTTTTAAGAGTTTCAAAAAACGTATCGAATGTGTCTGATCTTTGCTTGTATTGCAGGGTTGTATTTTCTTGAGATCACAAAAGACACTATCTGCCTTACTCGGCAAAGCCCTTACCAAAGCGCGTTCATGAGTCATTGGCCTTAAAAATGCACGTGTATTGAATCTCCATGGTCTTTTCGCTTGCCTCTGCGAAATGCAGGCTGATACGATAGCCTCTGTTCTCCGCATCTTTATGGGCATCCGCCACGCTTTCACCGTTACGACTCTTTCGCTCGCATTCGCACTTCCGGTTACTGCTCTGGCAGCCGGTTTCTCGGATGTTCCGACCAGCAGCGCTCTCTACCCTGCAACCGAGTACCTGAAGTCTGCGGGCATCATTCAGGCCGCTGACAAATTCAATCCTGACGGAAAACTGACGCGTGCACAGGCTGCAAAAGTTCTTGTGGCGCCGCTTGTGAGCGCCGAAGAACTCTCCAAAATCACCGCTTCACAATTCAGCGACATTCCTGCGGGTCAGTGGTTCACGTCGTACGTCGAGGCTGCTCGCATCATGGGTCTTGTCGACTCCGCTGCGAAGTTTAATCCTAACGCACCGGTGACAAAGTCCGCATTTATGAAGATGCTTCTGAAGTCCAAGAAGATGGATTACGCCTCAGCATTCTCAGATTTTTCCGAGCCGCTCAGCGCTGACGTTCCAAATACGACTGACTGGTTTTATCCGGTGATGCGTTTCGCACTCGCATCGTCCATGACGGCAGTGAGCCAGGACGGCAAGCTTAATCCGTCACAGGAAATTACGCGTGGGCAGATGGCACTCTTCTATTACCGTCTGGATATGTACACAGCAGGACGCCGCACACAGGCGCTTTTGTCGCAGGCTGAAACGGATATCGGGAATGTATTGCAGATGCTTGATCAGAAAGATTTACAGCAAGCTCAGTGGGCATCCGCACGCGCGGTCATCACCGCACGCGGAGCACTGGCCTCCAAGCCAAATGAAGCCATTGTGAAAGGCGCGATGAAAATCTCCGAAGGTTTCCGCTCACTCGTGCTCGCGTACAAAGCTGGTGTGGAAGGCAATCTCGACGGCGCTATCAACTACTCCAAGGAAGCCTACGCTTCTGCAGAGAAAGCCAAGTCGTTCTCGCCGGGGCTCACCACCATCGCAACGCAAATGCAAGCCATCGGTAAGAACATGGCCGATGAAGCGCGCAAGATGCAGGCGCTGCCTGCTGCTCAATAATCAGACTTGTGCGACCTCGTGCTCCTGAAATGTTTCGAAGTGTTTGATGAGCTCATGAAGAGCCTCAGGGATTTTCATATCCAAGGAATCGATCTTCGAGAGTGGCATGATCTTGCTTGAGGTACTCGTGAGAAATGCGCCGTCGTAATTTTTGATATCGGCAAGTGGGATATTCTCGTACGAAATCTCGTAGCCGTTTTGTTCCGCGACTGCGATGACATTGAGAAGTGTGACGCCTTCCAAAATTTCTGACTTCGGTGGAGACACGAGTGTGCGTCCGCGAATCGCAAAGAAATTCGTACGCGTTCCTTCGGTGATGCAGCCGGATCGATTGATATAGATCGCGTCGTAACAACCCGCTGCTTTGGCTTTGGAGTACGAGATATAACTCGGGAGCATGTTCAAGGTTTTTGCCTGTGGCATGAATCTCTCGTGCTCAATGCTGATGACAGTCGCGCCGTTTTTGAACAAGCGTTTGTCTGGAAAGAGAGGTGCGAGTGGAATGATGAGTAACTGTGCTCCGCTCGCTTCCCTCGCACCAATGAGAAGCATTTTCAAGTTCAGTGCGTCGGCTTTTGTCTGCAAGATCAGTTCACGTGTCCATGTATCCAGAGAGGTTTTTTGAAACTCGTGTGCAAGTCCGATGGCTTTGGCAGAGGCTTCAAGACGCTCAAGATGTTGTGAGAGAAACAGCGGTTTTCCCTTCACCACGCGGATCGTTTCATACACGCCAAAGCCGTACGCGTACTCGATATTGGATATTGGCATCGTTGCTTCCGATGCCGGGAGAATCGCGCCGTTTTTGGAGAAGACGTCGTAGGCTATGTCCTGACATTACCACTGATCGGACTTGAAGTGGGGTCGTGAACTAGGAGTATGATGTGTCTGATTTCCTTCCCTCCCCATCCATGAACTATCGCGCATACGCTGCTGAACTCGTTGGTACATTCCTCCTCGCGTTCATGGTTCACATGGGTGTTGGCGGACAGCTTCCAGTTCCGACTCCTGTTATCGCCGGTCTTACAGTCGGACTGTTGGTGTACATCTTTGGAGGTATTAGCGGTGCGCATCTAAATCCGGCGGTGACCATCGGTCTCTGGAGCATCGGTAAGATCAAACCGAAAGATGCGGGACTCTACATTGTCGCACAGTTCATTGGAGCTTTTGCTGCGTATGCTGCGGGTAGCGCGCTCCTTGGCGGACAGCTTTCCGTCGTTGCAGGAAATACAACTATGATCGCAGTCGCTGAGCTCATCGGCGCTGCCGTCCTGGTGCTCGGCGTTTCGTCTGTAGTACACGGAAAGGTTTCTGACGTCGCATCAGGGCTTACGATCGGTACCGCACTCACCTTGGGCGTTCTTGCAGCATC
>JAYTPR010000199.1:0-7239 GCA_043747095.1 Candidatus Peribacterales bacterium | reverse complement strand
TCGTGATGTCCAAGATTTTGACGGCAGATTTTTGAACACCCCACATTGGCGGGTAGATCATCATCTTCGCACTTGCAGAATCTTCCATGAGTGGCATGGGCTGATTCACCTGTGTCACCTGACCGGTGACAGCAAGCTTCGAGCCGTCGATGTAGAGATCGGCTGGAGTGAAATTTTCAAAGCTCGTAGCTGATACCACCGTCATATTCTTCGGATCACGAATATCGATGATGCGAACTTTGTTATCACGACGGCTTACGACATACAGGAAACTGCCGTCTGTCTTCACACGATCGCCTTCGTCCACACCTTCTACTTGGACATTCGTCTTTGAATAGTCATCGGAACCACCACCCGTCAGAGGTGGACTAGCTTCATTTGCAGTCGGGGCTGCGACTGCGCGGTCTTCCATCATTCCCTTTTGCATGTACATCATTCCTCCGCCATAGCTACTCTGCGAATTTTCGGTGAATGCCTTCAGGTCAGCACACGAACCTGCAAGCTGTGGCTTATCCGAAGACAGGTTAATTTTCACATCAGGATATTTGACGTTCAGATAGCCTTTCGTCGGCTGATCTGTTTTCTCTTCAGAGAGTCTCCACATCATTTCTGCCATCTCACCTCTACTGAGTGGCGCATCTAATCTTGCGACAGTCGGAGGAATTGCCTTGGAGCTCTCAAGTGCGAGTGCGTAACCCTCGTACCACTCGGAGCCTTGCGTAGAAATCTGCTGCTTGAATGCAAGTGAGAGCATTTTGCTGGCCTCCACAAAGGTAATCTGTTTTTCAGGGCCAAAAGTTCCATCCGGATATCCTGCAACAATCCCCTCTTCTTTAGCCGCACACACGTAACGCGCGAACCATTGGTTCGTGACGTCAGGAAAACAATTGGCGGCATCAGATTCGATCTGCCCCCTGCTTTCGAGGAGGATTTTCAGAAACTCAGCGCGGTTAATGCCGCTCTTTGGCTTGAAAGAACCGTCGGCGTAGCCTTCGATGACGCCTTTGGACTGAAGGTCCTTGATAGCCGCCTGGTACTGCGTACTTCCAGAAATATCTGAAAATGCCGCAAATCCCGAAGGGATAAGGGAAAGCGTGATTGCGGCGGCTGTAAAGCCGGCAATGAGCTTTTGAGGAGATGGGAGATCGTGGAACATAAGAAAAAGTGGGAAGTGACATTATCTTATACGGATCAGCTGGGCTTTAGTTACACGGTAACGTTGAGGAAGCGCACAATTTCTTGACTGAAATGAAAATGACAGCAGAATGTGCGGCCATGGAGAAAGAGGTATCATCTACTGGCTACGTCGATCACACTTCGACAACTCAATCTGCTGCAGCGAATGACGTCTTTAGAGTGCTCAAAGAAAATTTCTATTGCCCTCAACGTATTGAGCAGATGCCTACGATAGATGAAACCATAAAGACATCAGGCGACAAATATACGATGATGGTTCCAAGGCAAGGAGCAGGAAGTAGTGAACGACTCACATCAAAAATACTGTGTGACCCTGGTCTTGATGTACGACAGGAAGAAGCCGGCTTCAGAATCATTGGCATACGCAATAATTCCTCAGCGCTGTTTTCTGAGGTAATGAATGGAGACCTGATCATCAGTGCAAATAGAGTGGCAGTGAACAATCTGAAGCCGGGGTCATATCTGAAAGCCTCTACAACACACTGGTTTAAAGAACTTCTTACTGGAAACAAGGGTGCTTGCATGCCTGCGTCTATTGAAACAAGAGGCGGTCCAAAAAAAGTTCATCTTCAGCTTTCTTCTGCCCGACGTTATGCAGAGTTGACTGAGACAGGACGAGACGACATTCGTGCCATACACATCGATAAGTTCACCTCAAACACATATGCCGATGTTTCTAGCGCCTTGCGTTCCTGTAACCCATGGAAACTGCGAGGCGTTATTTTGGATCTGAGGGGTAACGGTGGTGGCACCCTAGAGTCTGCCGTTGATGTCTCTTCACTCTTCATAGGGGGTCCGGGGAAAGAAGTGATGAATGAAGTACGAAGAGAAGGTTTTCGATCGCACATTACAAAACAACCAGCGCAATTCGCTGATATTGCAGTTGGACTTCTGGTTGATGAAGAATCCGCGAGCGCGTCTGAGATTCTTGTGGGGAGCCTGAAGCACCACAAAAATAGTCTTGTGATGGGTCAGAAAACATTTGGGAAAGGAAGTGTGCAGGCAGAGTTTGCTGTCCCCTCTGTACCTGATCAGCGCCTCAAGCTCACTACATCACAGTGGATGACGCCGAGTGGGGAAAACATTCACGGAAAAGGTTTTAAGCCACACATATACATTGATGACGTACGCGTTTCATCGAGAGAAAAAATCGATGCTGCAATGGAAATTGCCGTGCAAGAATTGGCACACGAGTTACCAAAACGGAATCCTAAAAAACAACGTTATCGTAGTCAGTATTGATGATGTAGTGGTACTGGTGCGATCGACGGGACTTTGACCCGCTACTCTAGCCCACAACCACATGCTCTCACCAAGCCGAGCTACGATCTGCTGAAAGCTGTGATGTGAAGTACTGGGGCGATCGACGGGACTCGAACCCGCGACCCTCTGGACCACAACCAGATGCTCTAACCAAGCTGAGCTACGATCGCCATAACGCCTCTAATAGCTGCGGAATTGTACAGAGTGTCACCCTGTCTGTCGATGCACCCTGTTGGGGCTTGAATTAGGCATAAAGGTCATTAGAATGTCGCTCCATGGAAAATTTCCGTGCACTCCTCGGCGATGTCCTCATTAAAACTGCTGGTGTCCGTACGACGCCGGAAGTCACGGAGGAATCTGATTTTCAGGTCGCGTGCAATGAACTGATTTTGTCTCTGGAAAAACAATACCCGAAAATGCTGGATGTTATCAGCGAAGACTTCGATAGTCTCGACGACGCTACGATTGTTGATTTTACTCGGGCATTTCCACGTATCGAAGTTGCGTTGCACATGTTCACTGCAGCATCCACTCGACATCTCCCGGAAGCACAAACGAATATCATTCACAGATTTCTACCGATTGGCGCAGAGGCAACATGCCTTATCGCACATACGCTTGGACGAGGAAAAGATCCTGATACATTCGAATCAAACCGAGACACTGTCGTCTTAGCAGCCTCACTCATGTCGCAGTATCCGGGACCGATTTCTGCGAACCTGAAAGAGCGGATCGCTGTGAATGCAACAAGCTGCATGCAAGACGGAGACCTCACCACTGATTTCCGTACAAGATGTTCTCAGATGCTCACGGGAATGATTTCTGCACACCCTAAAAGTCTCGAGCACGTCCAGCGGCTTCGCTCATGCCCTGCGCGCAAACACATCGATATATTCGCAGGCATTATTTTTGACTTGTATGCCGCCTGCCACAGATCCGTCTGGGAACGCCTCAGCGGCGACAAAAAAAGCTACCACGCTGCCATCCAGCAAGGAATTGGCGATTTCCAACCATCAGTGATGTCGAACAGTCTTTCATGAGAACGGGGCTTGGCGAAGCCAATCTTAACTGGTACAATGCCCGTCATGGCCGAACTGAAATATCGATCACCGAAAGGCGTGCACGACGTGCTCCCAGCCGATCACCAGTACATGACGTACATCAAGAAGGCCGTACGTCACCGCGCACGTCAGGCCGGTTACAAGCGTATCGATCCCCCAATTTTTGAAGAGCGTGCGCTTTTCGAGCGTGGCATCGGTTCCCATACGGACATCGTAGAGAAAGAACTGTTTCAAGTTGGTCGCAAGGCAGACCTGATAAGCACGGAGAAGCTTGATCGTGAATACGCACTTCGCCCAGAATTTACCGCAGGCATTTGCCGCAGCTTCATCGAACATGGCATGCAAGAACTTCCGCAGCCGGTCGAGCTGTATGCCATCGGTCCGTGCTTTCGCTACGACCGTCCTCAGAAGGGTCGTTACCGCCAATTCCATCAGTTCGACTTCGAGATCATTGGCCTCTCCGATCCGTCCATCGACGCGCAGCTCATCCATGTCATCGTCAAAATCTTCGGTGATCTCAAAATCCTGAGTCGTCTCAAGATGCAGATCAACAACGTTGGTGCACCTGATGACCGCAAGAAGTATGTGGATGCGCTCAAGGACTATTTTACGGGCAAGGAGCGAAACCTTCCGGAGCAGGATCGTGAGCGCCTCAAGCACAACCCACTTCGTCTGCTGGACTCCAAAGAAGAAGATACGCAGATCCTGATCAAGATGGCTCCGAAAATGGATCAGTTCATCAATGAAGAGAGTAAGAAATATCACGCCACCCTCCTTGAATACTTGGATGAACTCGGTGTTGAGTACGTTGAAAACTCAGGCCTCGTACGCGGGCTCGATTATTACAATCAAACTGTTTTCGAGTTTTGGGACAGTTCCACCGGCGCGCAAAACGCTGTCGGCGGAGGCGGTCGATACGACCATCTCATCGAACAACTCGGTGGTAAATCTACTCCGGGCGTCGGATTTGCAGGGGGTATCGAACGCATCATGTGGCACATGCAGGAAGCTGGCGTTTCCGCTCCGAACAAAGACCAGGTTGACGTTTTCGTCGCTCAACTTGGGCCAGAAGCAAAGAAGAAATGTCTCCAGCTCGTGTCCGCTCTCCGTGATCTTGGTGTTCACACCGTTGGTGCACTTGGTGAAGCAAGCCTAAAAAGTCAGATGCGCCTCGCCGATCGTTTCCAAGCGAAGTACTGCTTGCTCCTCGGACAACTTGAGGTGAAGGAAAATACGATCATCCTGAAAGACATGACGGCCGGTAAGCAAAAGCAAATACCTTTTGATAAAGCAGTTGCTGAGGTCATTAAAGAACTCGGCAAGTCGAAGCTTGATACGTATTCGATTACGGACAAGCTTGGTGAGTTCGCAGATCCAGGCGAAGGTTGATTCTTGAAAAGCAGCGTTGTCGCCTTGGAAAAATTCCGTCGCGCATCTTCGTGAAGGGAGCGTGAGAAAAGCGCATGTTTGAGGAGCAAAGCGACGAGTTTGCGCTTTTCTAGTGACCGAGCGATTGATGCGCAGGACATTTTTCCAGAGCGACTGTTTTCTTTCTCCACTTTCTTTTGCGTCAAAAGAAAGTGGAAGAGAAATAGACAAAGAAAGTAAGAGGTTAATCCAGCGTCTTTAACACAATCATCACGCTCATCACCCACCACTCAATTGCGGTAATGCACATTGCCCATGTAAAAAACCACATCCACGCATCAAGACGCTTCTTTTGCTTGAATGCCCGAAGATACTTCCACATGCTAAAAGCTGTCAAAACAGGCCAGACTGTAAGAATAACTGCTGCGAAATGCGGGCTTATGTCAGACATTTAGATGTCGAGGTTCTTCACGCCCTTTGCATGGGTCTGAATGAACTTCTTGCGCGGTGCGACCTCGGCCCCCATGAGTGTAGTAAAGATAAGGTCAGCAGCCTCAGCATCTTCGAGGGTCACGCGAAGCATGACGCGCTTCGTCGGATCCATCGTCGTTTCCCAGAGCTGTTCTGGGTTCATCTCACCCAAGCCTTTGTAACGCTGGATGTTGACCTTCTTTTTCTTCTTTTCAGGAACAAGGATCTCTATTTTTCCTTTGGCGCCCTTCTTGCCTTTGGCGTCCTCTGCAACCTCTTCAGCCTCATCTTCCTCGACGACATCTTCTTCCGATGTCTCGAGTTCTTTGGCTTCTACTCCCCACTCCTTTAGGACAGCATCGCGCTCTTTCTCGTTAAATGCATAGCGGGAATCTTTGCCCTGGGAAATCTTGTAGAGCGGAGACTGAGCGATGTACAGGTGACCAGTCTCGATAAGCTCACGGAAGTAGCGATAGTAGAGCGTCAAAATAAGTGTGCGGATGTGCGCTCCGTCGACGTCGGCATCGGTCATGATGACGATGCGGTCGTAGCGAAGTTTCGACATATCTTTCACTTCGCCGATACCAACACCCATCGCGATGATGAGTGACTTTACTTCGTTGTTTGCGAGCATTTTATCAAGGCGAGCCTGTTCGACGTTTAGGATTTTTCCTTTGATAGGAAGGATCGCCTGGAACTCGCGGTTGCGTCCTTGCTTGGCAGAACCACCGGCTGAGTCACCCTCAACGATGAAGAGTTCGCACTCGCTTGGATCCTTGGAGCTGCAGTCTGCAAGCTTGCCCGGAAGGGTCATGCCTTCCAGTGCACCTTTGCGAATCACAGCATCACGTGCGGCGCGAGCAGCCATACGAGCACGAGCTGCAAGCAAACATTTGCCCACAACTTCGCGAGCATCGCCTGGGTGCTCTTCCATGAACTCTGCAAGTTTTTCATTCACAACAGTTTCCACGGCAGCTTTCATCTCAGCGTTACCGAGCTTGCTCTTCGTCTGACCCTCGAACTGTGGCTCCTTCAAACGAACGGAGATGACAGCGGCGAGCCCCTCACGAACGTCGTCAGCAGTAAGGTTCTCCTCCTTCTCTTTGAGGATGCCTTCCTTACGAGCGTATGCGTTGATGGTGCGCGTAAGAGCAGCCTTGAAACCCGTAAGGTGCGTACCACCTTCGGTCGTATGAATGTTGTTGGCGAACGTGATGGTCTGATCCTGGAACGTTTGGCTGTACTGCAGCGCAACTTCCACAAAACCGTCAGCTTCTTCCTTTTCAAACCAGATGACATCACCGATGCCTTGCTTGTCTTGGTTCAAGTGACGAACGTACGCGCTCACACCTCCTTCGAAGTGGAAGCGATACAAACGAGGAAGATTCTGATCCTCCTCTGGACGTTTCTCACGCTCGTCCATGACGGAGATCGTAATACCGCGTGTGAGGTACGCCTGCTGACGGAAGTGAGCCAAAAGCGTGTTGAGGCTCATGACGAGCGTATTGAAGATTTGCTTATCCGGCATGAACTGAATGAATGTTCCGTGCGGCTTCTCTGTCTTTCCGATTTTCTTCACGTCTGCTTTTGGCTTGCCACGCTCGTACTCCTGCATATGAACGTTGCCTTCCTGATAGACCTCTGCACGCATGTAGCTCGAGAGAGCGTTCACGACAGATGAACCTACTCCGTGAAGACCTCCAGAAACCTTATAACCGGAATCATCTCCACCAAATTTTCCTCCGGCGTGGAGAACCGTGAGCACCGTTTCGAGTGCGGACTTCTTGGTTTTTGGGTGAATGTCGACAGGAATACCGCGTCCGTTATCTTCCACACTGACCGATCCATCATCACGAAGCATGACCGTAATATGGTCGGC
>JAYTPR010000198.1:0-1566 GCA_043747095.1 Candidatus Peribacterales bacterium | reverse complement strand
AGAAAATCCTCATGCAGGAGATCGATGGTAACTTCGTGAAAGAAGCAGGCATTGAGATTCTTGTACGTTTCCGTCCTGATCTTAAAGAAGCTGTGAAAGCTCTCAGGGATCAGGAGAACTACAGTGCCAAGAACCACCCGCCTAAAAAGTAGGCGTGGTATACTGTAGGAATGATGGATCGTACGGACATTAAGAGGGCGCTTGCACGTCACCGCGCGGAAGAACCGCACGGCAGCACGCTAGGGCCGTATATTCACGATATCGTCTACGGAGCCAATGACGGCATTGTGACGACTTTTGCAGTTGTTTCAGGAGTTGCTGGAGCTGAGCTTGCTTCATACGTCGTAGTGATTTTAGGTTTCGCAAACGTGCTTGCAGATGGTCTATCCATGGGTCTTGGGAATTATCTGTCTGGCAAGTCACGCAAAGATAACTATCAGAGACTTTTGAAAGAAGAGATGCGTGAGATGGAAGAAATCCCAGACATCGAACGTGAGGAGATCCGTGAAATTTTTGAGGCCAAGGGTTTCAAGGGTGCCGATCTTGATCGCGTTACCGAGGTCATCACGTCTGATCCAAAAATCTGGGCAGACACGATGATGAGAGAAGAGCATGGTCTGGCTCCGGACGAAGATGGCACGCCGTTTTGGCATGCCGTGATGACGTTTACCTCTTTCATTCTGTTCGGCAGCATTCCGATCGCGCCGTATCTACTGCCTATTTCTGAGTCTTCGCGCTTTCTTGTCACCGTTGTTGCTGCGGCGATCGCGCTTCTTATCGTAGGCTTACTCCGTAGCTGGGTGACACGCGAACGTCTCATTCGTGGGCCACTTGAGATTCTCGGTGTTGGTTTTATTTGTGCTTTTACCGCGTACTACGTCGGTATGGCACTGAAAGGCTTTGCAGGTGTAGCGTTTTAGGCAGCCCTTTCAGGGCAGATGGAGCGGTACGGACAGTGGCGGCATTTTTCGATGCTCGGGGTAGCCGTAAAGTCTTTTGCATCCATTCTTTCCGAGAGCAGCCTGATACTGGTGGTCGCATCTTGTAGCTCAGCTTCTGATCGAACGGTGCTTTGTTCAATACAGCCTTCTTCTGTGACGAAGAGTAGTGTCAGTTTTGCTACCGCATCAGGCCAGATGGTCTTGGCTGCCAGTGCATAGACTGAGAGCTGCAGGTCGGTTGCAATACTTTCGGATGGTCTAGGGCTTGATGACTTGAAGTCGATGATATGCAGACCGTTTTCATCACGTTCTATCCGATCAAATCTACCCGCAAGAACATCATCAGTTTTTGGGACGGGGAATTTAAAACTTTTTTCGATGCAGATGACCGTTCTTTTCTTTTCGCTCCACCAATCGAAAAACTTTGTAAGCGCTCGTTCGCCTTCGGCAAATTTCCCATCCATCTCTGTTTTGGATGCATACCCATGTGCGATGAAACATCCTCGCCAGAGTGTCAGGAGCGTTGTGAGCGTGAGCTCCGCGGGTATGTCGTGCGCCGATTCTTCCGTAAAGAGTTGCAGCGGCTTCTCCTGCTCATGAGTGCCTGCCATCTTCATTTCTAGTT
>JAYTPR010000197.1:0-1380 GCA_043747095.1 Candidatus Peribacterales bacterium | reverse complement strand
GAGACCCTGATGATATCGGCAAGTTCGATGAAGTTACTTAAGACCACCTGAAGCAGAAATGTTGAGCCAACGAAGCTTATAAGCATGCCCCCTACCGTTACGAGTGGTCGCCATCTGTTCCTATCCGCAATACTCACCCCTAGGACAATAGGGATGAGTGGCAGGATACACGGCAGGAGGATTGTGAGTACTCCAGCAATGAAGAGTGTGAAGGCAAGAGAGAGCATGCTCGAAGCGTTATGTGAATAAGAACTGAATTAGGACTTCAGAAGAGCCTCTAATTGATCATTGCTTGGACCCTGAATTTTCTCGATCATATTTCCCTGACCGTCAACTTTGACGAAGGTGTGCTGATACGTCACCCCATATTTTTGAGCGAGCATTTTTTCAGTGTCATAATTAATTTTGTAGGTCGTGACCATCTCGCCGCCAGCGGTGTACCACGATGTGAGTGTTGCGTCTCCAGCTTTACATGTTGGGCACCATGAGGCGTGAAAGAACAGCACTTTCGTTGCTCCGTCGGTCAGCACGGTGTCAGCAAGCAGAGCAGAGCTGTTGTCGATATATGCGCCTTCTTTTTTCATCATGCCTTCATCCTTTTCCATCATTGCATCTTTTTTCTCCATAGCGTCGCCTTTCTGCATCATCGCATCATTCTTTTCCATTACTTCAGTTGTCTTCTTCATCATTGCGTCTGGCGCTTTTGCTGGAGGAGTGTTTGCAGGTAGGCAAGCTGCAAACAGAAGGGATGGAAGAATGACGAGAGCGAGCGAGTATTTTTTCATAAGTGAAAAAAAGAAAAGAATACAAAATTACATTCCAAGAAGTGCCTTGAGCTGTTCTTTCGTACCGCCCATAAGCTTTTCAACCATATTTCCTGCACCATCAACTTTGACGTAGGTGTGCTGAGACGTGACGCCATACTTCTGAGCAAGGGCCTTCTCAGTGTCATAGTTGATTTTGTACGTCGTCATTTTCCCTGCTCCATCTGCATACCAAGACGTCAACGTGCTATCAGCTGCCTTACATGCAGGACACCATGATGCGTGGAAAAACAACACTTTCGTCGTGCCATCCATGAGCACAGACTCAGCAAGTGCAGACGCACTGTTGTCTTTGTACATGCCTGACTCTTTTTTCATCATTGTGCCTTCTTTCTGCATCATTCCCTCTTTCTCCATCATCGCATCTTTCTTTTCCATCATTCCGTCTTTCTTCATCATCATTGCATCTTTTTTAGCCTTGAGAGCCGCTTTTCGCTTCATGATCATGCCTTTCCTCTTTTGCTGTCTCGTCATTGTCGTATCGTCTTTCTTCATCATTGTGGTCTCGGCGGAGCCATTAACATTGGTCGCTTCGACAGTCATGGCCAGCGCTGTG
>JAYTPR010000196.1:0-2818 GCA_043747095.1 Candidatus Peribacterales bacterium | reverse complement strand
GTAGGACGCGGGTGTTTGTTGGTGAGAATTTCCACGACGTCGCCGTTTTCCAATTTGTAGGAAATAGGAACGATGGATCCGTTCACGCGCGCGGACTTGTATTTGAGCCCAAGATCAGTGTGCAGGTTGAATGCAAAATCGAGCGGCGTGCCACCATCAGGAAGTTCGATGATGTCTCCGCGAGGTGTGAGCACATAGATGTGATCAACGAGCGTCATATTTTCGCCAGCACGTACTTTGTCTCCCACGGATTGCTGCTTCAAAAGCACATCTGAAAGCTCCATTTGCTTCACAGAATCCATGACGCGGTTGCCCTTCTCCCCTTCCTTGTACATCCAATGCGCAGCGATACCGTACTCGGCTTCACGGTGCATCTCCGCTGTACGAATCTGCACCTCTACCATCACGTCTTCAGGAGCCTGCGGAAGCCCGATCAAACACGTATGCAAAGACTGGTAACCGTTCGGCTTCGGGAACGAAATGTAATCCTTAAATCGATGTGAGATCGGAGTTGCAAGTTGATGCAAAAGTCCAAGCGCTTGGTAACAATCAGGTACGGATTTCACAACGACACGAATGGCGAAGAGGTCCGTGATTTTCTCAAGTGATGTCACACTCTTCATGTGCATTTTCTGGAAGATGCTGTAGCTCTGTTTCTGACGAGCCATTACCTGCGCATCAATCCCCTGTTCTTTCAGAAACAGTTTCAGCTTTTCCGATGATCGCTCCAAAAACTGTCCATGCTCGGAGTGCAAACGCTTCAGCTGAATGCCAATGTTATGCGCATCGGTTGGATAGCACTCAGGGAACGCAGATTTTTCGAGACGATACTTGAGCGCATAGATACCAAGACGTGCCGCCACGGGTGCAAAGAGTTGTAGTGACTGCCTGCACAGGCGCATGCGGTACTCGGACTTCACGTGTGTCAGCTGTTCCATGAGCACGCATGCAACGGAAAGCGCTGTAAGGAGAACGCGCACGTCATCGGCAACAGAGACAAGCATGATCTTCATGTCATCGACGGACTTTCTCCAGTCTGTGGTGTAGAGATGTGAGAGCAGATGAATGCGACTCACAATGTCTCGAACCGGACGGCCGAACTCTTTTCCGATGTCCGCAATAGACGCCTCAGGGACCTTGAGCGCGTGCTGCAACACGGCAGCTACGATGGCGTCCTCATCAGGGCAGAACTCCGCCAAAAACTGTGCGGTCTTCACGGCGTGATCATACAGTGTGATCTGCGGCAGAAGATCCATCGTCCTATCACCGTACAACGTGGATGCATACGTCAAAGCCTTCATGAGGCGGTGTTCGTCCACACTGGGCACCAGATCACGAATGATTTCGATCGATTTTCTCCCGGTAGTAGCCACAGGACTTTCCATGGAGACGGCAAGTATACCACTCTTGCACGCCTTTCGGCTCCTCGTAGAGACAATCTTCGGAAAGATCCGTTGACATTGGAGGGCAACTCGATTATATTTGGCGCACATCCGAAGACCGGAGGTAGTAGGCCCCAGGCTTACGGTAAACCCTCCCGAGGAATACAGCAGCGCTCATCCGGCCCCGGCTTGGTGAATCGTGCCGTGTTCCTCGCTGGTCTCCCGGGTGTGAGACCAGTTTTTTTTAGCCCAAAAGCTTCAAGAAGCCAGGTTCTCCGCCCAGGAACCACTTTTCCCTTACCTCCCCCATGGCCCTCTCACGTTCAGAGAAAGAAGATCAAGTCAAAGTTCTGACCGACAAGATGAAGAACGCCTCCTCGGTGATCTTCACCCATTATCTCGGCCTGACTGTCGCTGACATCACCAAGCTCCGCTCCCACCTCCGTAAAGAAGAGGCTGAGATGCAGGTCGCGAAGAAGTCGCTGATCCAGATCGCCGCGAAGAACGCGAACGCTCCAGAGGTTGATGACAGCATCATCCCAGGTGGTGTTGCATGTATCTTTAGCTTTAAGGAGCCAACGGCAGGTGCTGCTATCACTCACAAATTTGCGAAAGACCATCCGCAGATCAAGCTTGTCGGAGGTATCTTCGACGGCAAGATTCTCTCGGCTCAGGACGCCACCACCATGGCGACAATCCCGTCCAAGCTCCAACTCCTCGGCATGTTTATGTCGATGTGTAACGCACCACTCACACAGTTTGCATCCGCTATCGGAAGCCCGCTCACCGGCTTTGCTCGTGCGCTCTCCGAAATCTCCAAGAAGAAAGAGTCCGAAACTCCAACTCCAGTTGTCGCTGCCGCAGCACCCGCTGCCGCTCCGGAGGCTCCGGCCGCCGAAGCTCCTGCTGCTCCTGCAGCAGCCTAATCTCGCGATTCATCTTTTATTTTCCCCCTTCCCCTTTATCCCATGTCAGATTCCGTCACTCTCTCAAAGGAGGAGCAGGCAGTCATCGACGCCCTGGAGAAGCTGAACGTCATTCAGCTCAACAACGTCGTTAAGTTTATGGAGAAGCAGTACGGCATTTCCGCCGCTGCTCCTATGGCTGCTGCTGCACCTGCTGCTGCTGCCGCTGCTCCTGCTGAGGAGAAGTCAGCCTACGACATCGAGCTCACTGATGCAGGCGCTCAGAAGATCGCCATCATCAAGGTCGTCCGCGAAATCACCCAGCTTGGTCTTGGTGAAGCTAAGGACCTCGTCGACAAAGTCCCAGCTATGATCAAGAAGGGTGTCGCTAAGGCTGAGGCCGACGACATCAAGAAGAAGCTTGAGGCTGCCGGAGGAAAAGTAAACTTGAAATAATTCCTATCGAATTCTAAGAAAGCGGGCGGACAAAAGTCCCCCGCTTTTTTCGTTGCCCATTTTCCTTCTCACCCA
>JAYTPR010000195.1:0-1491 GCA_043747095.1 Candidatus Peribacterales bacterium | reverse complement strand
TGGCATCGTGCATGCGGCGCAGACAACTCCGAACACGCATATCTACAACGGCAGACTCCTTGATAGCAGCGGCAACGCAGTGACGAGCTCCACATCAATTCGCTTCAGCTACTGGAAGAATGTGGACTTCATCAGTACCGACATCACGGGTGCAGGAGCAATCAATACATCTGCAACGGATTATGCAGGATGGCAGGAAACACACACTGTCACGCCAAACTCTTCAGGATACTTCTCCGTTGTCCTTGGCTCAAGCAATGCGCTGCCTGACTTCTCCACGCTCCCTGCACAGACACTTCTTGGTTTGTACCTCCAGGTGGACGTGAAAGCAGCCGCTGCAGCGAACACCGCGTACGAACTACTTGATCCAGATTCTACCGATACAGCGCTTGATCGCTCTGGCGTGCTCTCCGTACCGTTTGCTGAAAATGCAGACATGATCGACCAGCGTGAAATTGGTACGGGTTCAGGCAACATCTCAATTCTCAACGCCAACGGCCAGTTGCCTGTGAGCACGATTCCAAACGGTACGAACACATCATCGTTTACGCTGGATGCAGACAATTCTGAAATTTCAGAGATTACACTGACGTTCGGTGCGGCACTGGAAAAGAAACTCACATATGACATCAGTGATGGCACCTTCCGTTTCAATGATGATGTGGAAGTACAAGGTAACCTCACAGTTACCGGACTTATCAACGGCGTGAATGTCACCTCACTGCAAAACTCAACCGACGCCTTGAAAGCATTCTCCGGAGGCGGACTAAACCTGAGCGTGTCCATGGGCTCGTACCGCCTCAACGGTGTTGTGACAAATTATGCAGGCGGCACGATTGCACTACCTTCGAGTGCCACGAACTCGGTCTTCTTCGGATCCGGCGGACTTGCCTACGCTGCAGCATTCCCGACTGATGAGAGCTTCATCCCGGTCGCGGCTGTTACTACCTCAGCAGGCTCCATTGTGACCGTACTCGACAGGCGTACGTTGTCATCCGATGACCGCGAACACACAAGTGCCGTCACATTTAACCCTGGCTTTGAGAAGGCAAGCTACCAAGCAGATGGCGCCGATAACGTCGGACAGCTCTCGGTGAGCCACGACAACATCTCGCTGAAAAACTTCTACGTCTGGACGACGACGAAGTCCACGCTGCAAGACTATGACATCATTCTCCGTGTGCCAGTGCCCGAGCACTTTGTCCGCTGGAACGTGAGCGGTGCTGCAAACCCGATCTCCCTTATGTACCGTTCCACATCTTCTGCTGCCGCGGACAACAAGCTTGATATTCAAATCTACGATACGAACGGTGTGCCAGTGAGCCTCTCTGGCTCGGTCAGTAACCTTGCAGGCACGTCGTGGGCAACGAGCCAGATCGAATTTGCAGGCACGCCAACGTGGACCGTGGGCCAAGACATGCTCCTACGCCTGAAGCTCTCGGCCAAAGATGCCTACCAGATGCACATTGGCAGCCTGAAGCTGAATTTCGT
>JAYTPR010000194.1:0-5280 GCA_043747095.1 Candidatus Peribacterales bacterium | reverse complement strand
CTCTAATTTCTAAGTGACGGTCGGAGGAATTTGTCTGGGTATTAGTCCAGTTGCTAAAATGAACTTGTTTAGAATAATTTAAGAAGTATTTACTTTTTCTTTGCTGACCAATCCGAAAATACCGGTGCGTTGCGACTAATGATGGAATCACAAAAACCGTGCACAGTGCTCACGGTCACTCCGTAGGCATCTGGACCGATGAGCTCCCGAAGGCGTTCGCGCATGGCAGTGGCGCCAGACGTAGAAAACGTGAGACAAAGAATGTTACTGGGCTTTGCCTGCGTCTTCTTGAGGATATTCGCCACCCGCATTCCAAGGACCTGCGTCTTACCAGTACCAGGGCCGGCAACAACCATCACAGGGCCTTCTACGGTATCCACAGCCTGTTTTTGGCCTGCGTTCAGCCGTTCATATTCTTTCTCAAATATCCGCATACTCAAAGTATGAAGTAAAAAACAAAGGAAACCAATTCTTCTAACCGTAGACCGGGACGCCGCGTCCCGGCTGCGGAGGAAGTGGGCTAGACGTACCTAGTTCAATAATAGATTTCAGATTTACGCCATCATGACTGCCAGTACCGTGAGCCCCGCACACTGGTACGCGATAATGAAAATGGCAGAAAGTAGAAGCAAGATGTAACCAATTTTCACCGAGAAAAGCGACGTTGCGACAACAAGGACGAGGAGCGGCCACAGAATAAGCAGCGATGTCAGTCCGATCAGAAGCAGCTTCACAAAAACCGATGCCCAATGACCTGACGTACGTTTCATGCTGAGCTGAACACTTTCGCGGATGCCCGCCTCACCACTCGCAAGGAATATGGGTGCGAGTGCAAGACGAGGCAGCATGTAGAGAGCAATGGCCGGACCGATAATCGGTATCCAAATGAGTGAACGTAGAAGCATCCAAAACATAAGGCTGATCATAGAAATAACAGCTCCTGGAAGCCGACGAGCAGATTCGTATGCTGACTGCGCTCCTGCAGTAAAGAGAAGTAGAAAGAACACACCGGCAACAAACATCACAACAATATCAAAGACAATTCGTGCGAGCACAAACGGCAAAGTTCGCCTCAGATACCTGAGTCCAAGCTTATATTCTTCAGCTGGCGCATCATGCACAGGATTCGGTCCAAAGTGGTATCCGGTTGCCTGTACGAACTGTGGAAACTCCATCTCCGAAAGTCCATTGATCTGAGTATCGAGAGTCGTCATGAATACTTCCTCTGTCATAGAAAACTCGCCCATCAACTGATCTTCAATATGCTGCGTCTTAAACTGGAGAGCTGCAGCACCGACTGCAAGAAGCATTGTAAACGACACGGTTGCGACCGCTACTGGCTTTTTCTTTGTCGACAAAAGACTCGAGATACCGAGGAACAGTTCTGAGAGGGACGCCCTGGGAGCTGCTTTCATAGGTGCTGGGTGAGCTCTACTCCTTGGCGGAAGGAGGTGTCAGCGTGTATGCACAGTGATCACACTTCATGATGAGCTTGCCAGCCTGATGAATATCGACAAGCGTTCCCTTGCGACACTCAGGACAGAGCTTGCCGCTCATGAATGACGACGCTGCGAATGCTGCTGTCTTGGCTGGTCCGTGCTCGCGAATACTGACGGAGCGGGGGTGGTCACGAAGTTTCTGGAGAACCTTCGCCTCGATCTGACGGATGCGCTCACGTGTGACGTTGAATTCTTTACCAACCTCTTCAAGCGTGTGGCCGATGCCATCTTTGAGTCCGAAACGCATCTCGATGATCTTTCTCTCACGCGGCGTAAGGTACTCAAGCATCGCATGGACGTTCTCTTTGCGAAGCTGCCTATTTGTTGCGTCGAATGGGTTTACCGCCTCCTCATCCTCGATGAAGTCACCAAGCTTCGAGTCTTCCTCGCTTCCAACTGGAGCCTCAAGTGAGATGATATCTTGGGAAATCTTCTGGATGTGACGAACTTTCTTGATGTCCATTTCCATTTCGACTGCGAGCTCTTCGACTGTCGGCTCGCGACCGAGCTCCTGTACGAGGCGGCGCTGCGTGTGCGTGAGCTTGTTGATGGTCTCGACCATGTGCACCGGAATACGAATGGTGCGAGCCTGGTCTGCGATAGCGCGAGTGATGGCCTGACGGATCCACCACGTTGCATACGTGGAGAATTTGAAACCGCGCTCTGGGTCAAACTTTTCGACAGCACGGAAGAGACCGATGTTTCCTTCCTGAATGAGGTCAAGGAACGAGAGTCCACGACCGATGTACTTTTTGGCGATGGAAACGACAAGACGAAGGTTGGCTTCTGCAAGCTGCTGCTTTGCACCTGCGTCACCCTTACGGATGCGGCGTGCGAGCTCGACTTCTTTACGAGCATCGATAAGCGGAACGCGTCCAATCTCCGAGAGATACATGCGCACCGAGTCGTTACTGATTTCGAGAAGATCGACTTCGCGCTCTTTACGCTTCTTCTTTGCATCCTCTGCTGCTTTCTTTGGGTCAGACTTGTTGCTGATGCTAATTCCGGCAGTTGCAACAACTTCCAGAGACTCATCATCCGTATCAGCGGCGGTTGTAGCACCTGAGCCTGCTTCGCTATCAGCAATTTGACCCTCAGCACCTGGGTTTACTTTGCGCTGCCAAATAAGTGTGTCTTTGACATCGATCACGTCGATACCAAGCTCCATGAAGAGCGAGTACACGCGGTCGAGGAGATCGATGTTATCTTCCGCATTTGGCACGGCACGCAAAACTTCTTGGTGCGTGACATAGCGCTGCTCGCGTCCTTTTTTCACGAGATGCTTGATCTCGTCAGGAAACGCCTTCAACTCGTCATCAGTCGGCTGATGAATGAAACTACGTGGGTGCGAGGCCATAAAGGTAGAAGGAGACTATAGGGTAAACCCTGCCTTTGCAACTATCAGACGCCATTGCTGGGCTTTTCATTGCCTGAGTCGAGAATCTTACGTAGTTCGGGGAGCCTTTTTTCGGCAGCCAGTTGCCCAGAAACAATGAAATCATCAGCTCTATCAAACCGAAACATCGGGGCAGGCATTTTGGGCTCAATGACCAAGTTGCAGACTTCTTTATCGGCTTCTATTTCGGTATGACCACGGTCGATGAACTCTCGCCACGGAGTTGGAAGTAAACGTCTCAGTATTCCATATCGTGGGTTCGTATCCGTACCGATGATGACGTCGGGCGCATAGAGCGCATGAAGTTGGCGCGCAGGAATAGCGCCGAAGTGAACCAAGTCGACGAATGTCTCATTGCCGATCTGTACGGGAGCAAACACAACAGGAATCGCACTCGACGCGAGCATCGCATCAATCATTCTCGTCTCCGATGGAAAAACATAGGGAACGATGCGCTCAGAAAAATGATCGGCAAATCCTGGGAAAACAATTTTCTCCCACGACACAGGCTTCATCACTTTGCCTGCAACGCAGACAAAAGGAATCTTTGCATCTGCAATACGTGCATGACCGATGACAGGAGAAAGAATTGTTTCCAGTTTTTGCCTCAGAAGTCCGCCATGAAAACCCTGCTTGAACGGAGGACTCGCAAGACTGGCGACATTGAGAAGCGAAATTTTGGCGGCAGTGTCTTCGATGACATCGATAGAAATACCGAGTGCGTACGCACCAGCAACAATGGCGCCCATACTGGAACCTGCAATGCAGTCGAACTCAAAACCTTCACGTTGAAGAGCTTTCAGGACGCCAATATTCGCGAGTCCCCACGCGGCACCGCCGGAGAGTACAAGTCCGCGTTTCATCTAAGCTTCAGAGGCCATTTTCGTGAGCTTCAAGAGCTGCTGGTACTGTGTGAGGAGTCGCGCCTCTTCATCAGGCCTGCCCTTTTCACGCGCAACTTTCAGTTCTTTTACGATGGCAAATTGCTTCTCTAACATTTTCTCGCGGTTACTGGAGAGCACAAGTTTGCGAAACTCTTTCGGTGCCAAATTATCAGACCATAGTGGGAAATTTTCTTCGCAGTAGAGCGCGAGCACGTTCAGCTTTTCTTTGAGAAGCGGATCCATCTCGATCGGCGTGAGTACGTCCATCGCAGCGCTTTCGCCTGACAAAGGAAGCGCTGTGAGCACCGGAGCGTACGGATTCTCGGCCGGTGGAATGAGCTCAGAGACAAGAGCGCGGACAGCAGGATACAGAAGTGCAAATCCGATACAGAGCTCATAGCGACTATACGGAGCTTCTGACATTTTTTGCGAAGGATCGACTTTTCTCGTAAGAGCCCCAGACTGCGTTTTCCAGCTACGGTAATCGCGGTCAAATTCATTCTCGATAACACCAAAACTTTGCGCTGCTTTCTGCATGTAGGCTCGTACTTCCACGGCTGTAGGAACAGCGTCTAGAAGTGGAAAAAGTGTCTCTGAGACAACACGTTTTCCGGCAGGCTCACCGATATCTGGCCGAAGCTTAAGGCGGCTGATGACGGAGTCGATGTAGGGACTTGCCGTGTCATTGATGAGGTGTGCAAAAAGAACTGGGTCTTTCTGCACAAGTTCGTCCGGGTCTTTGGCGGGAAGTGTCGCGGAATTAATTCTGAGATGAGCCCTGCTTAGGAGATCGAACGCACGGACGGCTGCGAGCTGTCCGGCATTGTCCTGGTCGAGACACAAAATGACATCATCAGCATGACGACGAAGAATTTTCACATGCTCCTCGGTGAGCGCGGTACCACTCACTGCAACGACGTGCTCCACTCCAGCCTTATGTGCAGCGATACAGTCAAAATAACCCTCCACGAGAACAACCTTGCGTGTTTTTCTGATCGCCTCACGAGCCTGAAAAAGTCCGAAGAGGACGGCTGATTTGTTATAGAGCGGACTCTCAGGAGAGTTTACGTACTTCGCATCACTGTCGCCCATCGCACGGCCGCCAAATCCAATGATGACGCCCTGCGCGTCACGGATCGGGAACATGATGCGGTGGCGGAACCGATCGTAGATTTTTCCTTCAAGATCTTTCTGCACACCGAGTCCTGCTGCAACAAGTTCGGTACGACTAAACCCGAGCCTCAGAAGATGATCATATGTTTCTGAAAATGAATCCGGTGCGTAACCGATGCCAAATTTCTCCATGAGCTCAGGCGGCACTCCACGGTTTTGGACGTAACTGAGAGCCATCGGAATGGCTTTCAGTTTTGCTTCGTAAAATTTGGAAGCAGCTGCCAAGCATTCACGGAGTCTGTCTTTCTCATCTTTCGAGACTGACGGTTTTTTTGGAGTGAAATTATCTTTCGGAATGTCCACACCTGCTTTCTCCGCGAGCATCTTC
>JAYTPR010000193.1:0-1281 GCA_043747095.1 Candidatus Peribacterales bacterium | reverse complement strand
GCGTTATGGGCAACGAGGATGGTGCCTTGTGCGAACTCTAAGAATTTCGGCAGAACTTCTTCGATGCCAGGAGCCGTTCGGACGTCGTCGTCGCTGATTTTGTTCACTTGTTTCGCTTCCCACGGAATATCCCGCTCAGGGTTCACGAGCGAGACGAACGTTTTGGTTTCATCGACCATGCCGTCTTCAATACGAAGACCTGCAATTTCGATGATCCGGTGGCCCTTTGTCGGGTCCAAGCCGGTCGTCTCAACGTCAAAGACGGTGAGCGGTGGAAGGGGGGTCATGAGACTTCGAGACTACACCGGAAAAGCTCAGTTTCAAGACAACTTTGATTGCGTGAAGGGTATCATTCTTCCGTGAAGAAAAAGCTGTCGCCAGAGGCCGTATTCAAAAGACTTTCACAGTTGTATCCCGATGCTGGATGCACGCTTGACTGGACGACTCCACTAGAACTCCTCGTTGCTACCATTCTCTCGGCACAGTGCACGGACAAGCGCGTGAATATTGTGACCACATCACTTTTTAAAAAATATCGCACGCCTAACGATTACATTGCCGTTGCTCAGTCCGAGCTAGAAAATGATATTCACTCGTGCGGAACGTTTCGGATGAAAGCGAAGGCGATCCGAGAAACGTGCCGTACTCTTCTGAAGGATTTTGACGGTAAGGTTCCTCGTTCTATGAAAGAGATGATCACGCTGCGCGGTGTTGGCCGCAAGACGGCGTCGGTAGTCCTTTCTACGGCGTACGGTATCAATGAAGGAATTGCAGTGGATACGCATGTCACTCGTGTTGCACGAAGGCTCGGCCTCACACGTTCAAAGACGCAGTCGGGGATCGAGAAAGATCTCATGAAGAAATTTCCACAAAAATATTGGGCGTCGATTTCCCATTTGCTTATTTTTCACGGCCGTAAGGCCTGTACTGCCCGCGTGAAGTGTCAGGGCATGTGTCTTACGATCCCGCATCCCCAAAAAGCATCGCTGTAACGTCGTCAGGTAACGTTTGTGGTATGATTTTTGGGATGAAAAAAGCATTTTTGGCAGCCTGTCTGCCCCTTCTCCTTGTTGCGTGCGGCGCTCCTGCACCGCTTCCCGAGACTACGCCTGTTCCTGCCACCAATACGGGAACCGTCGCGGTGAATCTCAATAAAGGGGGAGTCACCTATACCGAATATTCTGACCGAGTCATCGGTCGTGGGAAGAGTTCAGTACTTTTCTTCTTCCGCCCGACTGATCCTTTCTCTGTTCGTAACGATGCCGTCATTCGTGCGGTCTA
>JAYTPR010000192.1:0-2546 GCA_043747095.1 Candidatus Peribacterales bacterium | reverse complement strand
TGTGTTTCAGGCAGATGCACTACGGTTCCAATGTCATCTTCATCTTCATCGTCTTCCGCAGGAGGTGGTTGCACGTGGCCTCAATTTATGTGTCTTACGAACTGCTGCGATGCAGGTCAGACATGTACGTCCGGAGGCATTTGCGAAGACCCCGCGCCACCACCACCTCCTCCACCTACCAGTACTTGTACATGGCCCCGCTTCGAGTGTCTTACCAACTGCTGCGATGCAGGTCAGACATGTACGTCCGGAGGCATTTGCGAAGACCCATCGTCATCTTCCAATTCATCCTCAATATCCGGCTGCGCAGCTTGTCCAACTGCTTGTAGTGGCATGCCTGGAGAAGGACCTTGTTGCAATACTGCTACAAACTATTGCCAATAATTTTGACATATCAAAGCCGTCCTACGGGGCGGCTTTTTTTGATCAAGGGAAGCATTCGCTCATGCGGTCAAGCAATGATATTTTGACTAACAGATGTGATAAAGGGATGATCAGTAATACTTCCTCACTTCCAATTTCACTATGCACATTCATAAAGTAGGAGTCATTGTCGGAATTCTTATGCTCGGGGCTGCAGGTATGGTCGCAAGCCAACAGTTGAGAGGGATCTCCGGTGATTCGTTTCGCGGAGATATAATGCCTACAAGCACATCCTCTACACCCCGCTTCAGCTGCAGTCCATATGGCGGCGGAACCTGCGTAACAAATCCGAGCGGAACCATGACAGCTGCTCAGTGCAGTGCGACTTGTTATCCAACTGTGTCTTCGTCCTCCTCTTCAGTCGATCCTGGTCCGTGCAACTGCATGACCCCCGGAGGAATGAACGATGTGTGCCAATTCCAGAATACTGGAGTGACCTGCGCCACAAGTCCCGGCGAGTGCGCTGCAAAATGCCTTCCTTTCAAAAGCTCCAGTGCGCCTCAGTGCGCCGCAAAGACTTTACCTTTACCGGTCTTCGGGTATTCGGATCCCAATAAAAGTAAAATGCTTTCAGACAAACAGGCGAATGATAATGCCAAAAAAGCCTGTAACGATGCCCTTGCTAACCCTGCAAACTTGGCTGGTGTGCCAGCATGCGATGCCGGCTGCAGCGGAACGAATGTCGTGGGAGTCTTAACGATTACTTCTGATAGCTGTAGTCCCAAATCTCCGTATAAGTGCACGGTGATCGCCACCTGCACGCTGACAAAGGCATGTACTAGATAATAATGGAATACATAAGAACGTAACCCCCGGGCAACCGGGGTTTTTCTTTGTTCCATTGCACCTGTATTCTCTTTGCATGACAGCCACCCTCCTCGCAGGCAGACCCGTCGCCGATGCACTTCTTGAAAGTCTGAAAGACGACGTGAAGAAGTTCGACCCGAAACTTGTCGTCGTTCAGGTTGGAGATGATCCAGCGAGTGCGAGCTACATCAATCAGAAACTGAAAAGCTGCACAGCAGTCGGCATGCGTCATGAGCACATGCATCTTCCGGATTCCACGACGCTTCCAGAACTCATGAAGACAATCGATGGCCTCAATAAAGAGGCAGATGTCACCGGTTTCATCGTGCAGCTGCCGCTTCCAAAGCAGCTTCAGTCACACGTCCCAGACGTCATCAAGGCTATCGATCCTAAGAAAGATATCGACGGTTTCGGAGCCTACAACATCGGAAAAATGTTCCTCTCTGTCGAGTTCGAGCATTTGCCTCCAGCCACTCCGTCTGGTGTCATCGAAATGCTGAAGTTTTATGACATCGCTATCGAAGGCAAGCACGCTGTTATCGTTGGACGCAGTAATATTGTCGGTAAGCCACTCGCTGTGATGCTCTTAAACCGCGGAGCGACTGTCACGGTCTGCCACAGCAAAACGAAGAATTTAGCTGAGATCACTCGTCAGGCCGATATTCTGTGTGCGGCAGTCGGCTCAGCGAAAATGATCACAAAAGACATGGTGAAGCCGGGTGCCGTCGTCATTGATATTGGTGTGTCCCGAGTGGATGGAAAGCTCTGTGGTGACGTGGATTTTGATGCGGTGAGCACAGTAGCGTCAGCCATAACGCCAGTTCCCGGAGGAGTAGGGCCACTCACAGTCGCAAGCTTGATCCGTAACTGTGTGACAGCGAAAAAGAGGCAGCTTGCAGCGTAAAGCTATCTGATTCGTTCCCACCAAATTTCACCAAGTGACAATGTTGATGGTGTAGGGATGGAAGAAAGTGATGTCTTGCCTGAAACAACCGTCACAAGAAACTGCACCAGCATGCCTTTCGTAAAAGGAACTGCTTTCAGTGAAGACTCATCACGCCAATCAACATCTTTGCCTGTCAGGTCTTTGCGAATTGCCGCAGCTAGTTCTTCCATTGCATTCTCAGCCTGCAGTGGTGAGAGCGATTTCTCTTTCACATGGATCATCAGCAGTCCCGATGCAAGTAAGCGAGAAGCCTCAATGACAGACAAACCACTTGCAGGACTGCGTTCTGCACTGCGCAGCATTTCAGTAACTGACGTTTCGTCCCATGGCAACGGACAACGTCAGTGCAGCCGCAATCTATCGAACCCTG
>JAYTPR010000191.1:0-2799 GCA_043747095.1 Candidatus Peribacterales bacterium | reverse complement strand
GGAACCCTCTCCGGTTACAACCTCACAGTGTCTCGTTCTGCGTCTATCTCTGGAACTCTTATCGTCAAGACTGGTATCACAAGTAAGGGCTCCGTCTCTGGCTCCACCATCGACGGCTTCGGACTTGGTTCCTGTAACGGAGGAACACAAAAACTGCTCTATAACTCTACAACGGATAAGTTTGAATGTGGAACTGATCAGACGGGTGGCGGAGGTCTTGGATTCAGCGATCTTCAGGGCATCTTCGTCCGGAAGTCCGGCGATACGATGACAGGAGCTCTGACGATCAATATGCGAAATGGTGATATCAATACAATTGGTCTTAAGGTGATTAATTCATTCTCGGGTGCTCTTATCCATGCTGAAAAACTACTGACTATTGGCGGAACTCAATCTGGAAATCTCCTGACTATTACTGCACTGACTGCAAGCGGCGCTCAGAAATCAACACTCTTCTCTGTTGATCAGATGGGGCTCAGTCAATTGCAGGGTGGTGCATATTTCGGTCGTGTTGGTTTAACAGAAAATCAGTGGGCACTTACAACAACAGGTGCTTTGTGGGTAGGTAGAGATATTGCTCGTTCCTGGACTTCGGTTGCAGTCAGTAGCAACGGACAGTATCAGAGCGCAGTAGCAAGCTCGGGGAATATTTATACATCGTCAGACTACGGTCTCACGTGGACATCTCGTGATTCTGCTCGTGGATGGACCGATATTGCCATGAGTAGTGATGGAAAAATCCAAGCTGCAACAGTGACGACCGGTAATATTTATACGTCAACCAACTACGGTGTCACGTGGACTAGTCGCAGTTCTGCAGAAGCATGGAATTCAATTTCTATGAGTGCTGACGGAAAGATACAGACAGCCACCATTGATGGCTGTCATACAGCTTTCACCTCTCGTGACTTTGGTGTCACGTGGCCAACAGTTGAAGGCATTTGTGCTGCAACAAGTATTGCAGATTCGGCTATGAGCAGTGATGGAAAGATTCAGATGCTCGTCGATGACGGAGGAGTGACACAGTCCTTCGTTCGTTCGGTGGACTATGGTATGACCTGGAACCAGCTCAACGACGGCATTCCTCGCTCCATGATCGCCATGAGTAGCGATGGAAAAATTCAGACATCAGGAAACAATGGAGGCTTTCTCTATACATCGAATAACTACGGTTTGACGTGGACTATTCGAGGGGCCAGTCGTGCATGGAAGTCTATTGCCATGAGTAGTGATGGACGCAACCAGGTTGCGGTAGTCAGCACCGGAAAAATCTATACGTCATCTGACTACGGTGTGACGTGGACAGCGCAAGAGTCGAATAGAGCATGGACCGCAGTTGCAATGAGTAGCGATGGCAAGGCAATGACCGCAGTTGGTACATCTATCAATATCTACACCGGACACGCAACGTCGTATCAGTATGGGAAAATTGGTATCGGTACTGCAGCACCAGTAGCCATGCTTTCGATCAACTCATCCTCGAGCACAATTCTTTCTCTCAATTCAAATATTAGCGAGAGGACAAGTCCGTCTATTCTCTTTGGCTACAAAGGAAACTTTGATGTCGCTGTCTGGAGATCAAGCGGTTCTGTTCTGAACCAAAGTGGATCACTCATTGTTCATGGAGGAACGGGTCGTACGCTCTTGACGCTGCTCACGCAGGCTTCGAGCGCTCAGACAAACGTCTTCAAAATCAATTCTCAGGTGAATACTGGACTTGGTACAACGAAGAATAATTTAGTATTCCGCATCACGTCATCTGGTGCAGTGTACTCCGATGCGCAATACAACTCTGCTGGTGCCGACTACGCCGAATGGTTTAAGACTCCAGATAAAGATCTGAAGGCAGGTGAACTGGTGTGTGTCGATGTCCTACAGAACAACACAGTACGCAAGTGTACGCGTGCAGCCGATCCAAACGTCATGGGTATCGTCTCTACAAACCCATCATTCGTTGGTAACGCTATCGGTGGTGCCGATGGCATCATCCCTCCGGGCTACGTCATTGTCGGTCTCATCGGTCAGGTGCCGACCAAAGTCATGGTTGAATCTGGAGCGATCATCCGCCCTGGCGACTCACTCACAACTGCCTCTATTCCTGGCTTCGCACGCAAGGCTAGGGCAGGGGAATCGACGGTGGGTGTCGCACTTGAGGGCTACGACGGTACGGGCAAGAACGTCATCAACGTCTTGATCTCCCGCCGTAACCAGTCTCTCACGGTTGAATCTGTGGAACAGAAGGTCTTGGATTCTATTGCCTCCATGAACCTCTCTGATGAAATTCAGCAGATGGTGCAGTCGGTCTCACAGAATTTGAATCTCGACGATCGTGTCACCACAGCTCTCAACTCTCACCTCCAGTCCATTGATCTCTCCGAGCAGATCAATGACGCCATCAATCGCAGACTCTCGGGCTCGACGCTCACGATGAGTGGCAGTGTCGATGTGGAAGCGATTGCCGCACGTGCAGCAGCACTTGTCCGCTCTGATACGGGCTCCGTCACGGATCTCACAGCTCGAACTCTCATTGCCGACATGCAGGCTGATCTCCTCTCTATGAAGTCTGCATTCTCCGGCGGAGCGCTCAATATGAGCTCACTCCACCTCGCTGCAAACGCCACGCTGGAAGGATCGCTCACAGTTGCAGGTACTGTCTCTCTCACCTCCAACACTCTGCAGCTCGGTCCAATCTCCGTCTCTGGCTCCGCAGTATCCATCGGTTCACTCGTCTCCTCTGGCTCACTCAAGGTCATGGGCTCGATCACTGTTCAGGGCCTCGCCGAATTCCTTGGTGATGTT
>JAYTPR010000190.1:0-4382 GCA_043747095.1 Candidatus Peribacterales bacterium | reverse complement strand
AGCAAGGCTCCAGAATGGGGATGGACGAGTATGTGGACGATTTCTTTGGGCGTAACGGCACTTCTGATGCTTGCTGCATTCATTTGGAATGAATCGATCTGTAAGCATCCGCTCATTCCGCTCTCAATTTTCAAACTTCGAAATATTACTGGTGCAAACCTCATGAGTGCACCTATCTCAGCTGGATCGTTTGGCATGTTCTTTCTTTTGTCTCTCTACATCCAGGGTGTTCTTCAGTACTCACCGGTCATGACGGGATTAAGCTTTCTTCCTTTTCCCATCATTCTCGGCAGCCTCTCCCAGCGTATGGCACGCGGTGTGACAAAGTATGGCTGTAGGCCTTTCTTGATCATTGGACCGCTTCTCGTTGCGAGTGGTATTGCATGGCTTACACGTCTGCCGGTTGCAGGAAATTATTGGATCGATCTTTTTCCAACGGTCACCATCGTTCCTATCGGCATGGCAATGACATTTATGCCGCTCATGGTCGCCGCAACATCTGGAGTAGGGGAGAGTGAAGCCGGTCTTGCGTCTGGTCTCATCAATACATCGCAACAAATGGGAGGTGCTCTTGGCCTTGCCGTACTTTCCAGCGTTGCGACCTCCGTCGCAGCAAGCCATGTTTCCATGGGCGCTTTAGAATCAGCAGTCTATGGCTATACACGTGCATACATCGTGGCATCACTTTTCATCGTTGTAGCGACTGTCATCGGACAGCTGCTTATTCGAGAGAAGAGAGGGGTGTCTCTGGGATCAGCTGCTTCAGCACAGTCGCACGCATTATAAAATCTCGTAAGAGGTTGACGTCCGGTATCAGATAAATTATCATTCAACTGTATGGTTGAATGTTCTCCACAACTCGATCTCATCTTTGCTTCATTGGCACATCCTATCCGTCGAGACATTTTACGTAGAGGCGAGCATGAAGAGATGTCAGTATCAGAACTTGCCGTGCCGTATGGTGTGAGTATTGCTGCAATCTCGAAACACATTCAAATTCTTGAGAAAGCAGGACTCATCAGTAAGCGGAGGAGGGGAAAGCAGCAGTTTGTCACTGTATCCGGAACTGCATTTCGTCAGGCATCGGCGTATTTGAAGCATTATGAAAATCTTTGGAACGGTCGACTCAATCTACTTGAGCAATTTTTGGCGAAATTATAAGTCATTTCATTCGTCATATACTTATCCATCTTCTCCTTCTTGTATGACAAAGACAGCAGATATTTGTATCACTCGCATCTTTGATGCGCCCCTCGCAAAAGTTTGGAAAGCATGGACTGACCCAGAGCAGGTGAAAGAGTGGTGGGGTCCTAAGGATTTTACGGCACCGCACGTCAAAACTGATTTTCGTGTAGGTGGGAAATACCTGTACGCGATGCATGGTCCTGCAGGATCAGAATTTGATAAAGATATGTGGAGTGGTGGAGAGTACAAAGAAATTATTCCGATGAAGAAAATTGTCGCCTCTGATTATTTTTCAGACGAGACAGGTAAAAAAGTTTCACCGAAAGAGTATGGTATGCCGGGAGACTGGCCTGAGGAGATGCTCGTTACCGTCACATTTGAAGAGCTTCCAGATGGCAAAACAAAATTGACCTTGCTCCATGAAGGTCACCCCGCTGAAATGGCTGATATGGCTCATGCAGGCTGGAATCAGTCCTTGGATAAGTTTACTGCAGCACTTCGCTAGTTAGCCGCTTTCTTCTAATTGTCATGTATCCCATCATTTTCTCATCCTCGCAGAATCCAAGTGATTTCTGATCAATCAGTCGCTTATATTGCTATTATGTAATTTGTATTCATTTCCTACACTTTTATGCGTTACGTTGACGGTTATGTCCTGGCAGTTCCGAAAAAGAGTTTAAAGGCATATAAGAAAATGGCGGCAGATGCCGGCAAGGTTTGGATCAAGCACGGAGCCTTGTCTTATACCGAAGCCGTTGGCGAGGATCTTACATCCGTACAGCAGTGGGGAGGCTATCCTTTCCCAGATACGGTCAAAGCGAAGAAGGGTGAGATAGTTATCTTTGCGTATGTGGTCTATAAGTCACGCAAACACCGAGATCAGGTGAATATAAAAGTTCACAAGGACATGAGTGATTCGAAATACAAAGACATGCCGATGCCATTCGATATGAAACGCATGGCATACGGTGGCTTTGATATGATCGTCGATCTCTAAACTCTCTGCCGCCACAGCGGCGGCAGGGGAATAGAGCAGATCTGACTTACATCGGCTTGTTGTCGCTTTTCGGATCTTCTTTTGGCATTTCTGGTGTCTCAACTGGATGTGGAGTCTTTGGCTCATCGTGGTGATCAGTCATATAAAAAGGGGGAAAATAAGTAAGTAGGGTAGCCTCAGGCACGAATCGCAGTTCGAAGACCGGGAATCGTGTGCGGGGCGTACAGCTAAGACGCATGAATGTTCACATCGTTACACCGATTCGGAAATACCCTGATTATTTGCCGCATTGCTCCCACATAACATTGAAGAGTGAGCGCATTGTCTCAGCCATCATGGGGCTTTCGATGAGGACGGCGAGATATTCATTGTCGCCGGCTGAGAAATAGACGACGAAGTTGCCGTACACATGAAAATTTCCCGGAAGTGCGACAGTATTCGTAAGCTGTCGGCGCTGCCGGAACTCTGTTTTGTCATCTGCAATCGGTTTGTCTTTTTCTTCAGCCTTACCAACGAGAACGCGCATCTTGATGCGCTTTTTCACGCGTCGTGGAATATAGAAATTGACGTCGTTTTTTCGGACAACAGGGTCTCTGAGGAAGTGATACGACGTGACGAAGAGAATTTCATCGATGCCTTCTGTAAACAGGCTGTGGTTGAATGCCTCGATGACTTGATCAGGACCTTCAAACACCTGCACTTTGGGCACGATGCCTGGATGTGCGTGCACTGCACTGAAAAATGGCAGTGCCTCTCTGACCTTTTGCATGTTTTCTTTTGTTGTCTCGGCTTGTTTCTCCAAATACTGAAGGAGTGCGGACGGCGGTTTGCATGAATAGTACTGAGTATTTCGTTTATAGACTTTTGTGACGATGCCGCTCGTACAAAGCTTATCCAAAATGCCGCGAACGGTTGAGCGGGGGATGTGTGTGAGGCTAGCAACCTTCGATGCAGGTGCTTCGCCTTTTACCAGCAAGTACAAGTACACGCCGCTCTCCTGATGATTGAAGCCGATCTTTTCGAGCAGTGGTTGGAGGGGTTGCATAAACTGGCGAAGTTGGCCGCCATATTTACACAGTTTTAGGAAGGCGGTCAAATACGCGTATGCATTTTTCACTCACCATCATCATAGGCGCTCTTACCTTGGGCTTCGTCGGCGGAGCAATTCCTGGCCCAGTGCTCACAACCATCTTTACCGAGATCGTAGAGACAAACTTTCTTCGCAGTCTCAGGGTGCTCTTCTTGGCGATGCTTGTGGAGACCGCGGTACGTCTCTCCGCACTGCTGCTCGTAGGCTCGTTGCCTCTTGATGGTGCTGTGTTCCAAGGATTGTCGCTCGTTGGAGCGGCGGTGCTTCTGCGCATAGCACTGAAGGTCTGGCGCATGCGCTCAGTAGGGCAGGGGACTCAGCCAAGTTTTGATTTCAAAACCCTTGCACTCATGATTGTGAGTAACGGCATGCTGTGGACATATTGGCTGACAGCCTGCGTGCCGGACGCCATGACACTCGGCGAGATGATTCCCTATGGGCAGTACTTGTTCTTGCTCGTCTTCGAACTTGGCTGGTGTCTGTCCACTTTTCTCATGGCACTCATTTTCTCGTCCTTCAAGCGTCTTCTCTCACATCCACGCGTGATGCCGATACTCTTCAAATTCTTTGCCCTCGTCTTCGCTGCTTTCGCAATCAAAATGATCATCGGAAGCGTTCGGTACTTCGCGGGATAACTTGGCTTACCAACTGCCGCCTGCTCCACCGCCACCACTGGAGCCGCCGCCTGAGCTTGAAGAGCTTGAGCTACTCGAAGAGGATGATGAAGATGAAGAAGAATGTGTGCTACCCCATGACCGAGAAGAGGGATTCAACTTTTTCCACTCCTTAGCTTTTCGCACCCAGTCCTGAACTTCTGGAGATGAACGTCGCTGCCAGTTGTATCTGCCTACTAAAAGTATGGCAGCGCACTCGATTAAAATGATGAACACGTTCAACAGAAAAAATGGCAGCCCGAGCAGCGTCATGAGCATGCTTGTCAGAATAAAGATGACGATTGCGTATGGCAGGAAAAAAAGCATCGTAAGCAAGATTGCAACTTTTTCCGATCCCGCACTCTCTGCAACCACTGCGGATAAAGCCACATGCATCATCAGGCCTCTAGGAGGAGCACACGCTGCAGCCGCTTTTCGTTCTTTCTCTCTTCTTTCA
>JAYTPR010000189.1:0-1135 GCA_043747095.1 Candidatus Peribacterales bacterium | reverse complement strand
CGGCGCTCAGAGCTTTGATGAAGTCTACGCAGCCACTCAACATGGCTCAGATCGGTACTCTTACCGACAGCACGTCGAGCCCGCTTCTCAAAATCCTCGCCAAGATGCCAGAAGGAAAGCGTGCAGATGCTCTTCGTCAGTTTGGTAAATCCATGGCGGATGACGAAAAAGAGTTCGTCGGACAAATGCTTGAGGCACGCGTCTAAACGAGCCCTCACTCCGGCCTGCGGGCCACCTCTCTCCCTGCGGGAGAGAGGAAACTTTTGGAAATATCGAAATGCAGCTCCCTTATGCCGCGGAGTAGAAGTGTTGGGATGAGGAACTACGCGACGCGAGTGAATTCTTTGGTGTACGCCTCCAGGACATCTTCGTTTTCAATGCTGATGCTGGTAGTGACACGCATACCGCACTCCATCCCCTCTTTCGCTTCTTTGATGTCTTTTTCAACGTGTTTGAGAGACGTGATACGTCCGGTACCGACAACCTCTCCTGCGCGAAGCAACCTAAACGGTGTGCGCTTCAGGATGCCATCTCTGACCATGCCTCCGACGATCTGCTCCGAACCCTTAGTAAAGAAGACACCGCGTACTTCCAAGTGGCCGATAACTTTTTCTTCTTCAACAGGAACAATGAGCCCCTTGAGGAGAAGCTCTAAGTCTTCAAGAAGCTTGTAGATGATGTCGTAGTGCTTGATCTTCACACCCTCACGCTCAGCCGTACGAGCGACTGCGGCGGAAGAATCCACATTGAATCCGACGACGATCGCTTCACCGGCGGACGCCATCATGACATCACTCTCGGAGACGTCACCAATGGCAGCATGAATCACCTTCGGATGAACAACATCAGTTGTGAGCTTGCTGATCGCTTCCTTCAGAGACTCGAGTGAGCCCTGTGCATCTGCCTTGAGGATAACCTTGAGCTCTTTGAGTTTGCCCTCAGACAAACGTGTCACAAGGTCAGCAAATCCGCGCTTCTGAATCTGACCCTGCTTCTCTGCATACGCAGCGAGGTAGGCCTTCAGCTCCTTCTCCGTTGCAAAAACCTGCAGAATGTCTCCGACGTTTGGCATGGATCCAAGTCCAGAGATGACGGCAGGGCACGAAGGACCAGCGTTCTCAATACGTTTGCCTGT
>JAYTPR010000188.1:0-3386 GCA_043747095.1 Candidatus Peribacterales bacterium | reverse complement strand
CCCTCTTGTAGCGCTGCCCACACGAGCGTGACGTTCTTGATCATATTGAGGAGGATGACCCAAATGCCGTATGGATCCTCACCACGCTCCAAGCGGTTTGCGAGAAACTTCAGTGCATCGTCGATGCGCTTGTTGCCGATCATGTCGGTGAGTTTCCACACCACCTGCTCTCCGGAAGGCACGGCGAGAATATCAATATGCTGCGCCTCGATACGACCAGCGGGTGCAAAGAGAACAAGTTTCTTCAGCTCAGACTCCAGTGTCCACTGATCGCCTCCGACAACCTGCAAAAGCGCTGTAAAAGATTTCTGATCAATGGAACCACCTTCCGCCTGCACCAAAGCAGTCGCCCATGATGCAAGTTCTCCTGGAGAGAGAACTGGAAACGCTTTCATCTCAGCAATGTCCGTCAGTGCCTTCACGGCTCCTAGGCGTTTATCTGGTTTGGACTCCACGAACGCAACGATGACCTGCGGGTGGACATTGTCTGCGATGGTTGCAATGTCCTCCTTATCTATCTTTGGAATACCGCGAATGAGAACCAAGCGTTTTTCTGCAATGAACGGCATCGCGGAGACTGCATCAAGAATGTCTGAAAGATTGGATTCACGCGCATCAATGAGAAGAAAATTCTCGCTGCCATGCTTGAGGCAAAAAGCCTGTTTCCATCGCTGCACTTCTTTCTCTAGTGCGTAGTTATTCTCGCCAGTAAAGAAGTGTAGAACAGAGTCGGCCATACCCGGCATGCTACAAAGTCCTGCACGAGAGAGAAAGCAATTGGTGCCATAAAGTCTGAAAATGCTTTTATTGTTAGTTTCAGACTGATTTTGTTCATCAAACTTTACATTTTAATATTTATGAGTCAAATCACATTACAGGAGTCCGTCAATGGCTCACAGTGGAGCAAAAACGGTCTTTTTGCTATAATAAGGAGAAATGAAGCGCACATATTCTGTCTTCGGCAAGAAGTCTCTGAGGTCCGCATCGATCGTCGTATCGAGCGTCACCGTCGCATTTCTCATCGGAATTCAAACAGCTGGAGAGTTTCAGCCGATTGCGTCTTTGCAAGCTGACGGCACTATGACGGCAGGTGACTTCAATGCTAATGGCCACCTTGATGTTCAGGATGCACGCATCGCCCTTGAACTTGCGAGCGGCTACCGCTCCCCTACTCCTGACGAGCTCTCCGCCGATCCAAATCGTGATTTTGATATCACGATTGATGACGTTCTCGCCATTCTCGATATTTTGGAGCGCACACCGTCCACACCGAAAGTAAACCTGTAAACAAAAAGACAAACATCCACACCCATGTCCCTACAACTCCGCACATCCACGGCTCTTGGCGTCTTGCTGGCATTACTTGTGCCTTTCGTACCAACGGCTTTTGCCGCGGGTTCTATGACGCTTCTCTTGGTGCCACATTGCACAGAGCAATCTGGCTGCCCTGAGTACGCAGTCTTGGACGCTGAACACTTCACCACAGGTCAGCTTGCTGCGGGTGACATTGTGGATATCGATGTGCTTGTTCGCGGCTCAGACTACGCAAAGGTTCGCTCGGTGCGATCATGGATCAAGTACGATCCGAAGGTACTAGAAGCGAGAAGTGTTGAGATCACCTCTGCTCTCCCTTCTCCTACTCCTGGTGAGCAGAACATCGAGAAGTCGGTTGGTCTCGTAAAAATTGGAGGAAGTTCAACGAATGGATTTACATCAGTGGATACGCGGATTGCTCGTGTCACATTCCGCGTTTTGGAAACTGCGGCTGATACAGAACTTTCGTTCCAAGGATACAACGATGAAGGAAGTGGCCAGACGAGCGTCAATAGCGAACGTAATAGCACCGGGGGCCTAGATCAGGGTCCGCTGCCTCCGCCTCCATGCTTCGATAAAATTCTTGGATGTCGCGGTACCACGACACCACTTCTCTCTGGTGAGCCAGGCAAGCTGACAGTGAAACTCTCCGCTCCTGCTATGCAGGGAAGCATCCTCACGGCTCAGGCTGCTGAAGTTTCAAGTACATCGTCGAGTAGCTCAGTATCTAGCTCTATCGATTATACGAACTTTGAAGTGCAGCAGACTGGTGGAGGAGTCGCGAATATGAGTGCATCTGCAACAACATCATCTTCCTCTTCTTCTGTGTCCTCGCTTTCAGGGCAAGGCAGTACATTTGGAATTTTGCAGGTGCAGGATGTTCGCGTGACGACAAAAGATGATCTCATCTTCCTCGGTTGGCAGGCACTCAAGAGTTCTGAGCTCGCCGGATACAACGTCTACTACGGAACGGTCAGCGGACGTTACATTCAGCGCCGTAGCCTGCCTGCTACCTCCACCAGTCTTGTCCTGAGAGATTTGATTCCGGGTACGACATATTACCTTGCCGTGCGTGCGGTCAACGCACAGAACCAGGAAAGCGTCTTCAGTCAGGAAGTCTCCGTCACCGTCGGCAAACCTGAAACAGCGACATCTCCTATGACAAAGCTTCCGATAGACTCCGGCGCTGTCGGTGGAAACCCGATTGAAACCCGAGGCGGTACGACCATCAAAGGTGAAACCGGTTCTGCCAGCGTCTTTGCATGGCTTCTTGCAGGCTCCGCTCTTATCGGCACCGCATTCGCGTTCCGCCGCCAACTCGTCCTCCATTCCTAAATGTTCGCTGACGATTCCATCGCTGGCTGGCACGCAACGGATGACGAAGTCGTCGTCCCTGTACGGCAATCTACTGCTCCAGCAGTAGAAAGGCAGGCTGGTCCAGCCACTGACATTGCCCACGGCAATGCAGATCACATCGTGCTCCATCATCACGGCGCTACGGTGAACCCTGCTTCCATGCGCATGTCCGCATTTCTCGGTGTTGTTCTCGTTCTTGGTGCTATCGGATTTCAGTTTGGTTTGGGTAATATTTTTGGAGATCTCACAGGAGGAACCGAGACCACTGCAGTCACGGTTGAAATTACCACCGACGGAGTATTCTCACCGGATACCATCATACTGCATCCTGGCGACAACCTGACTCTCACAAACAAGAATCCTGATCCGCAGGTCATCAAATCCAAAGATGGACGCGAGCTTTTCCCGGTACAAGTGCTGTTTGATAAGTCTTTTGAATTCACGGTTCCGGCAGATGCGACTGGGACTTTTACGTATTTCTCGGAAACCCTTCCGGATGACAAAACTCTCACGATTACCATAGAAGCTGCACAGGCTTCAGTAGCTGCATCATCCGAGTCCGCAACAGTCCCACCTCTGGAAATTCCCCTTCCGTTCGGTGACAGCACCCCTGTGACGATCCCATCACCTCCATCGGGAACTGCGTCGTCTGCACCTTCTATTACCATCCAGAAAACAGAACACTCAGGCGAAACAGCAACCATCAGCCTTTCACA
>JAYTPR010000187.1:0-12301 GCA_043747095.1 Candidatus Peribacterales bacterium | reverse complement strand
TGCATCGAAAGATGGTGAGGTTCTTCGTAGCGAGTTTGGCGATGCCATCAAAGTTGAGATCGCATCGGAAAATTTTGGTTACGCAGGCGGTAATAATCGCGCTGCCAAGAAAGCTCAGGGCGATGTTCTTATTTTTCTCAATAATGACACGGAAGTGACTCCGGGATGGATGGCGCCACTCGTTGCTGCATTGGATGCAGACCCTCATCTTGTCGCATGCCAGCCAAAACTCCATTCGCTATGGGATTCAACTCTTTTCGATACCGCTGGCGGAGCAGGGGGATTCATCGATGCATGGGGATATCCGTTCGTGCGCGGACGCGTCATCTCTTTTCAGGAACAGGACACCGGACAATACGATGTTCCCGTCGCACTGGATTGGGCATGCGGTGCATGTATGGCAGTTCGAAAAAAAGATTTTCTGGATGCCGGTGGATTCGATGAAGATTTTTTCGCATATCTTGAAGAAGTTGATTTGTGTTGGAAATGGCGTCGTCTTGGTAAGCGGATTGCGCTTGTTCCTGCAAGTATTGTCGGTCACAGAGGTGGCTCGACATGGAAAAATCGCCAGCACCTCATGTTGTATCACAAGCACCGAAACGGACTGCTCATGCTTCTGAAGCACCTTTCGTTTTGGCAGATGCTGACAGTTCTACCTATCCGACTGGCTCTTGAGTGGCTTGCGGCATTCTTCTATCTCCTGCATGGAGGATTACTTCAGGCACTGGCGCCGATTCGCTCATTTTTCATGTTCTTTGTTTTGGCGCCATACACCATGACAAAGCGCATTGATGCACCGTATGTGTCGCTCAGAAAAATGCGCGTACTACCTCAGTACTTCATGTACCGACGAAAGACGTACCAGTCGCTCATCGAGAGTTGATCAGAAGTGACGCAAGACAACAACGGAGATGAAAGCGATGCTAACGACAATGAAAGACCATAGCCACGCTCGGAGAATGTTTTGCATGGTTCCGTGTCCGTCTACACTTCTTACAGCGAAATATCCGAGAATAGGCAGAATGAGGACGGAGAATCGGAAATCCTGATTTGGAGCTGATGGATGCAAGATGACGTAGGCAATGGCGCTTTCAAGCACGATGATCAAGCACACAACCAAGGGGATGGTGAAGTTGTCAGATTTTTGTATCTGTCGATAGAGACCGATACCTATAGTGATGAGGCATCCCATGCCCAGAAGCGCGGTCATGCGGCTCAGGAATACCACTAAAGTTCCAATGTATAAAAATTCACCAAATAAAGCAGTTCTGAAGAAAAACATCCAAAAATACTGACGTTCATCTGCGATGCCCTCCATGTAGACATGCGGTGATTCCACAATGCTTCGCGGTAAGAATGTCGTGTAGGAACTCCATGTTTGCGGAATACTTAAAATAGGACTCATGCCATCTCCGCGCAGAAACAAGCGCGAAAAGTCATGGTCCATATATCGAATGACTATAAGCCAGCCCGCCATCAACGTCACGATGCCACCGAGTATCGCAATCTGGTGCACTTTGGAAGATGTCTCGCTGCCAGGGCGAAACATGATGCAGATGAGTAGTACCGGAGCAAACAAATACGCATTTGCCTTCGTCAGGAAACCGAATCCGATGACGATGCTTGTGATGATGAGCCATCGACGATCACCGTTTTTCCACCATAAAAGCAGGCAACCAAGAAACGTATATGCAATGAGCTGAAACAAGACGTCGTTATTGATGCGCGAGGCGAACATGATGAGCCCCGGGAAAAACGCCATGAGAGCAGTGAACAGTAGTAATGATCGCCTCTCTTTTTCACGATCAAACAAAAGAGATCCGCACCATGTAATTGCCACTAGTGTCATGCAGGATAGGAGTAGTGAAATACGCTGAATCCATTGGAAGCCAACCTCTTTACTGTGTCCAAGAAGTATTGAGAGATTGAGGAGTGGCGCGACCAAAAAATAGTACAGAGGCCCTTGGTGGTACTCCCAGCCTTGAGAAGCAGGGGGCACTCTCCAGAACTGACTCATGAATTCGATATATTCGATGTGCGCATTGACGTCGTGATTTCGGACATTGTAGGCGGTGACTGCAACGTAAAGAAAGCGCAGCAAGAAGCCAGCTACGAGAATTCTATTTAGACTTTTGTAGCTAGGCCCCAGTGTCCTTCGAACAATCATCGCGAACCAAAAAAATGGGATGAAAAGCTGCAGTAAACGCAAGGTAAAAATAATCAGATTGTTTGTCGACGGCTGAATAGATAATCCGATATTGCCTCCATACCAATCCTTTATTGTGAAATGTAGATCGTTTCTGCCTTCATGCAGATATGCCTTCAAATCAATCGTGCTTTTTGCCCCAGTAAAACACGTCGGCTCATTGATGGCAGGTGTGCCATTGACATCGAACGTTGAAACGCAGTCGTCACCTCTCACCAAAAATTTCGTACTTTGAAAAGGATAGAGGGTGAGAGATGCCCACACCTCCATTGGCGTCCCTCCCTTTGTGACAGGAATAGATATCGGAAGTACATTCGCGCTACGTGTTTCTTGTGGGTAGCGATATCGAATATCGTAGATTCTTGGAGTTATCAATGACTCAAGCGTCAGTAACAGGACTACGACAAAGAGTACGAGACATCCTTCTCTGACGAGACGGCTTTTCAAAACTGAGGCGACAATCTCGCGCATGGATGGAAGAATACTGTGGGAAAGGCGGTGATTCACTTGACTTGAAAACGCTCCGTTCTATCCTGAACGCAGTGCAATCCCGCGTCGCCGTTCTCAGGCAGCAGTCAGTTGTTCCGTTCGCAGTCGCTTTCGCGGCCTTCGGTGCTTTTGCCTTCGCGTACTTTTTCTTCGCCTAAACCTTTCTCTCGATCTGAAGCACACGCTTCCCCCGAGAGAGGGAGAGGCTCCTTTCGCAAGGCGAAAGAGTGAAAAGTAAAAAAGTGCAAAATGTAAAAGTTATCGTCGATTTACCACACGAAGCCATCCTTGTTTCTCTCTCAACACACTCGTAACTTTCTACTTTTCACTTTCAACTTCCCAACTTCTTATGCTCGTCGTCCTCAAAGAGAAGAATAACAAGCCGCTGCTCCACGAAATCAGTGAGCTTCTGAAGGCAAAGTACGGCTGTGACTCACACGTTATTGGCGAGAACCAGCGTGTGCTTGCCGTTACTGGTGATACGTCTGCGGTAGAGGTAGAGCTCCTGAAAAGCTTGGACGGAGTCCGTTCTGTGGATCGCGTCGATAGGCCGTACAAACTGGCATCTCGCGAAAAGAAAAACAGGACACTCATCGAAGTATCGAAAGACTGCGTCATTGGTGACCCTAAATCTGTCGTCATTATCGCAGGTCCGTGCTCCATCGACTCAGAAGGACAGCTTGATGAATCCGCCGCTATGGCAAAAGAAAAAGGCGTGAAGATTCTTCGTGGCGGCGCATTTAAGCCTCGTACTGGTCCCTACTCGTTTCAGGGCAAAGGTCTTGAGGGCTTGAAGATGCTTCGCAAAGCCGGTGACAAGTACGGCATGAAAACTATCTCCGAGATCATGAAGGCTGAAGATTTACCTGCATTCGAAGAGATGGCTGACATGCTCCAGATCGGCGCGCGGAATATGCAGAACTACGAACTTCTGAAGGCTGTCGGCAAATCCAAAAAGCCTGTCATGCTCAAGCGAGGACTTGCTGCAACATTGGAAGAGTGGCTTCTGGCGGCTGAGTACATCCTCGCCGGGGGAAACGAGAACGTCATGCTCTGCGAACGTGGTATTCGTACGTTTGAAGAAGAAGTCCGCTTCACACTCTGTCTCGGCTCCATTCCGGCACTGCGTGAAATGACGCATCTTCCTATCATTGTCGATCCAAGCCATGCCATGGGTAAAACACGTTGGGTGAAAGATGCAGCACTCGGCGGAGTCGCCGTCGGTGCCGATGGGCTCATGATCGAAATCCATCCTCGTCCGCACGAATCCAGCTGCGATGCTGCTCAACTTCTCGATAAAGAACATTGGGCTGACTGTATGGATGGCATTACTGCGGTAGCAAAAGCTATCTCAAAACACGTCTCCTAAGTACTCTTTGTCTATGCACAATGTCACTCTCACTCCACCGGCTCGAGGAAACGCAGGAACCGATATTCTGATCGGAGCCGGTGCACTCGGTCATGCATCGAAGCTGACGAAAAGTCATGACCGTGTCGTCATTCTCTTTGATGAGTCCATTGAAGAGATCGCGCTACGCCTTGTGATCGGTGATTCGCTTCGCATACCTGTGAAGAGTGGCGACGCGTCGAAGTCACTCGCAGAAGTGGATCGTATTGTGTCTGTCATGCTTCATAGTGGCTGCACACGCAAAACGCTCCTTATTTGTGTTGGCGGCGGGATGTTGACCGACCTTGGCGGATTCGTCGCCAGTGTATTCATGCGAGGCATTGCGTGCGTACTCGTACCGACAACACTCCTCGGCATGGTTGATGCGGCTATTGGCGGAAAAACAGCGGTGAACGTCGGTTCCAAGAAAAATATGATCGGTACCATCACGCATCCGCAGTCGGTGCTCATCGATACTGATCTCCTCGCATCGCTCCCTGACTCACAGCTATCGGAGGGTCTTTCCGAAATTATTAAGATCGCAGCGATTGTCGATCATCCATTTTTTGAGTGGCTGGAAGATGTCATGCCACAAATTCTCAAGCGTCATCCGATTGTTCTGGAAGAGTGCGTACTTCGCGCAGTCACGGCCAAGGTGAATATTGTCCAAGCCGATGAGCACGATAGAGAAGAGAGGTTACTCCTAAACTTTGGCCATACGGTTGGACATGCAGTGGAAGCGCTTTCAAAGTACAAGCTCTCCCACGGCAATTGCGTCAGTATTGGTGTTGCAGCTGAAATGAAACTTGCAGGATTTAAAGATGCAGCACGGGTGGAGAAACTCCTCAGTACTGCAGGTCTTCCGCTTGAGATGCCAAAGACCATGAAGCCCGATGATCTGTGGACGATCATGCTGTCTGATAAAAAGAACGAAAAAGGCGCAGTGAAGATAGCGGTACCAAAACGCCTTGGTGAAGGAGCCGTGCAGATTCTCTCGAAAGAACTATTTCTCACACTGTTTTCATGAATCAGCCACTCCGCATACCGGCCATGCGGATGCCCTCTGACTGCGCGTTTGCGCTTCCTGGGTCTAAGTCTCATGCGAACCGCGCAATCGTTGCCGCGTGTCTTGCATCCGGTCATACGGTTCTGTGTGGTGCGACCTCGTGTGATGACGTGGAAGTCATGGTCCAAAATCTCAAGGCGATGGGTTTTCGGATTGAGTGGCAGGATAAGCAGTGTGGAGACCTGAGTATCAGAGGCGGTATTCCGACGGCACAGGGGAAGGCAGTGTTAGATTGTCACAACGCTGGTACGACCATTCGCTTTCTCGCATCCGTCGCATCGCGCACACCCGGCCAGTGGACGCTCACTGGTGATGAGCACATGCGGAAGCGTCCGATCGGTGATTTGGTCACGGCACTTCGTTCCTGTGGTGTCACCATTAGCGACACAAACGGATGTCCTCCGATTCACATCACAGGTGGGACAATGAAAGGCGGACACGTACGACTGAAAGCTGATCAAAGTAGTCAGTTTCTGACGTCACTCATGCTCACAGCACCGACGTTACCAGGCGGACTGACGATCGAGATCCAGGGCGATCTGACGTCATCCGGCTACATCGATCTTACAATGAAAGTCATGAAGGATTTCGGTATACAGGTAAGAAAAGAAAAGAATACATTTTTTGTACAACAAAAAGAGTATGTCTCACAAAGTTCGTACGATATCGAAGGAGATTGGAGTGCCGCAGGAGCGTGGCTTGTTCTGAACGCTCTGAGCGGAAGCAGGGTCGTGATGACGAATCTTCAGAGCACATCTGATCAGTCCGATAGCAAATTACCAGCAGTCATCGAAAAATTACGAAAGTCTGGCGACCAGACGGTCGACTGCTCAGAGGTACCTGACCAAACGATGAACATCGCCGTGCTTGCAGCGTTCCGTAAGGGAAATACCATACTTGCTGGCATTGAGAATCTGCGGAAAAAAGAATGTGATCGCATTCGCGTCACTGCGACTGAACTTGCGAAAGCAGGAGTAGATATCAAGGAAAAAGGAGACGAATTACATATTCGCGGGGCAGGATCGCTTGAAAAAATATCAAAAAACGCAAAAGCCGTTACGCTCGATCCGCATGGCGATCATCGCATGGCGATGTGCTTTGCGATTCTCGGACTCGTTCGAGGCAACATCACCATCAAGAATCCTGACTGCACCAAAAAGAGTTATCCAAATTTTTTCCGTGACCTTGAGACCGTCGTTCGCTTGGGTACAGCCGTGAGCATTGTTGGCATGCGCGGAGTAGGAAAATCCGCACTCGGTCGGAAACTGAGCGGCAAAATCGGCATGAAACATATTGATAGCGATCATGTCTTTCAGGATCGTCACGGTCCGATTCGTGATTTCATTGCTGCAAAAGGTTGGGATGAATTCCGTAAAAAAGAGGAAGAGGTTATCGCCTCACTCATCAAGCCAGGCTTTGTCCTGTCACTCGGCGGCGGAGCGCTTGGTTCCGCTAAAACTCGCAAACTTATCAAAGAAAAAACGGTTGCAGTCTGGCTGCAGGCAAAAGAGTCAGAGCTCATAAAAAGGCTACAGAGCGGCAAGAGACCGCCTCTCACAAATCTCCCGCTGCATGAAGAAGTGCGTAAATTCCTGTTGGAACGTGGCCCGCATTACCGTGAAGTTGCTGCCATGGAAATTTCGCCAAAGCTGCGTTTTTCTGAGCAAGTTCCGTATGTCCTCAAAACTCTTCGCGATATTTTTCTTGGCAATACTCCAAAACCACGCCGCTAATGTTCGTCATCACACTTCCTCGGTCGGCTGCGAAGGATCCAAAAGCATTTGCTCAGAAGGCCAAGCGTGCGGGGGCTGATGTCCTCGAAATTCGTTCCGATCTCACGCCGCATGTGCAGAGATTTTCTTCACCGCTACCTCTTCTCGTTGCCATTCGTGGTACGGATGACGGACTCGTTGATCAGCTGACCCCTGCATTCGTCGACAGTGAAAACGTCGCTGATGCAGTGTGGCTTCCGAAGGGCGCTAAGCTGATTCTTAGTTTTCATGATCACGCTGCGACACCGTCTTTTGTGCTCTTAAAAAAGATCGCAGCCAGCATGCTCAAGGAAAAGCCGTGGGCCATCAAAATCGCAACATTTGTGAAGTCATACGATGATCTTGTGACGCTGGAGAAACTTCAGGATTGGCTCGAAAAACACACGCAGCGATCGATTGTTCTGGGCATGGGTCCGATGGCACATCTGTCACGTATTATGTCGCCACTTCGTAATGCTCTCACGTACGCAACCTTGGATGATGCAGATGCAGCAGCCCCCGGCCAACTACCGATATCTCTCTACGCACTCACCAAAGGACGCAAAAACCCTAAGCTCTTTGGGATTCTCGGTGGCCCACACATTACTACTTCGCTGAGTCCGGTTATTCATAACGCGCTTTTTCTACGTCACAAAATTGATGCACTCTACTCATGTTTTCCATCGGAGAATTTTGCGTCAACGTTGAAGACTTTGGAGAAACTCCGCATCAAAGGACTGTCTGTTACGGCACCCTTCAAACATGATGCATTCGATGCTGCATCAAAAATAGAATTGTTTGCAGAGAAGCTTGGAGTAGCGAATACGCTCGTGAAATCCGGAAAAAAATGGAAAGGATTCATCACTGATTCGTATGGCATCCTCGAAGGCTATCCAGAGCTTACCGGTGTGCACAATGTCGCGCTCCTCGGAGCCGGCGGAGCACTTCCCTCAGCTATTCTTGCAGTACGTGCACGGAGTCCGAAAGCGAGCATTACTGTTTTTGCGAGAGACCCGAAAAAGGCGAGAAAAAACCTCAAAAATTTCAATGTCATAGTCGATGACCTCAAGCATGTCACATCATTCTCAGTAGACGCTGTCATTTGCGCTATCTCGGAAGACGTTTCTCTCGCGCTGCCATCACCGACCTCAAAAAAGTCCGTCGCTATCGATCTTCGGTACGGAAAAGACACGCAGTTCATGAAAATGGCACATGCCAAGAAATTCCGTGTCCGGGACGGTACAGATATGCTCATCCACCAAGCACTCAAACAATTCCGGCATTTCACAGGCCAAGCAGCCTATGATGACGATGCTTCATATTTGCGTCCGATTCTCACCTCCTTCCTTTCACATCATGGCAAGTAACACCTTCGGAAACTTACTTCGTATCACCACCTTCGGTGAGTCGCATGGTACTGCGCTCGGAGTTGTCATCGACGGCTGCCCTGCGGGTATTGCGCTCTCCGAAAAGGATTTTCTCGGAGACCTCGCACGTCGCAGGCCCGGCCAGAGCGCTGTGACGACCGCGCGCCAAGAAGCTGATGCACCGACGATTCTCTCAGGTGTCTTTGAGGGCAAGACGACCGGCATGCCAATTGCCGTCACCGTGCAGAATACGAACCAGAAACCAGAAGCGTATGAAAAACTTCGAAGTGAATATCGTATCGGTCACGCCGATGCGACGTTTGCTAGTAAATATGGCCACCGCGACCACCGAGGCGGTGGACGCCAGTCCGGACGAGAGACGGTTGCACGTGTGATTGCCGGGTGCATCGCCAAGAAAATCTTGCCAAAGAATCTGCGGATCATCGGCCACACTGTGCAAATTGGTTCGCTGGTAACTGCCGTATACAAGCCAGAGACTATTGAGAAGAACCCTATGCGCTGCGCCGATCCTGCTGTTGCGAAAAAGATGGAGGCGTATGTTCTGAAACTGAAGAGCGAAGCAAATTCCGTTGGCGGCCTCATCGAAATCCGTGTGAAAAATCCTCCCAAGGATTTAGGTGATCCGGTCTTCGGCAAGTTGAAGTCCCGGCTCGCTGACGCACTCATGACCATCGGTGCTGTCACTGGTGTCAGTTACGGAGCAGGTTTCCGCACGGCCGGAATGGAAGGCAAAGACTACGTGAAAAATTCTGACAACTTTGGCGGCATGCTTGGCGGCATCTCGACTGGTGATGATCTCATTTTGAATATCAGCATCAAGCCTGCATCGTCTATCGGACAAGTTGCTAAGGAAGGTCGTCACGATCCTTGCATCGTTCCTCGTGTCATTCCCGTGGCTGAAGCCATGGTCGCACTCGTCCTTGCAGACTGTTACATACTTCAGCGCGCTTACCGTTCCTAATCCCTTTTTCTCCTATGAACAACCTCACCATCCCCTCCGTTCGTGCCATCATCGACGATGCTGATGACATTCTCCTCAAGGCTCTCGCTGCCCGTTTCCGTGCTATTCGCCATCTCAAAGAGATCAAGCGTGATACCGGCATGCAGGTTGAAAGTGCATCCCGTGAAACGGAACTGAAAGACAAGTGGAAGAAGCGGGCACAGGAACTGAATATTCCGCCTGAACTCACACTTCTGATTCTCGATTTCATTCTCGCTGAAAGTAAGCGCATCCAATCCGCATGAACGTCTACACCCTCGGACCTTCCGGCACATTCTCGCACGAGGCGACACTCGCCATCTTTCCGGATGCTGACATTCGTTTTGCGCCGAACTTTGATCGACTCTTCGACTTGCTCTCGGCTGATACGAAAGCACTCGGTGTTGTACCTGTAGAAAATTCACTCCATGGTTCCATCGATGAAATTCTCGATCTACTGCGTGAAAGCGAGGTAAAAGTTTGGCGCATGCAGGATGTTCGCATTCGTCATGCGTTCGGTTGCAAAGACCCAAAAGCAGTGACCAAAGTTGCAAGTCATCCGCAGGCGCTTCGGCAAAGTAGGCTGTGGCTCAAGAAAGAATATCCAGAGGCTATTCATCTTTCGACTGCAAGCACGGCAGCAGCTGTCGATCTTGCGAAGGCAGATGCTTCAGTCGGCGCCATCGCTTCAGCCAAGCTCATCAAATCATCTGGTTTAACACTCATCAGTGAAGACGTGGAGGGCACGAACAACACGACGCGCTTTGGCATCGTGTCAGGTACAGATCCATTTCCCGGTTCTGTTCGTAGCCAGATGAGTATTGCCATTCATCCGCCAAAAGACGATAGGCCTGGGCTTCTCCATCTTCTTCTGACACCGTTCAAAGTCTACGACGTGAACCTCACTCGTATCGAAAACCGTCCGACCGGAAAACGGCTGGGCGATTACAACTTCTTTGTCGACTTCGTCGGTAGCCCGGCGGATGCACGCACGAAAAAAGTGCTCGATGAACTTTCTGTTCTCGCCGAAATTCGCATTCTTGGCGAATGGTAAATTCTCCCCAATCCCTTTTATGAGCTCGCCATTCTCCAGGCTGCCGGTTCCAAAACCTGATCCGCTTTTTGCGATCGCAGCGGAGGCTCAAGCGGCAGGAGCGGAGGCCATCAACGGTACGCTTGGCATTTTCATGGATGAGGACGGCAAACCCCTGGTTTTCCCGAGCGTCATCGAGATTCTCGCGCATTTGGAAAAACATCTGCAGGGCTTCAATTATTCGTACCCGCTGCTCACGGGACTGCCAAAGTACCGCGATGCTGTCACGAAGCTCCTGTGCCAAGACGACCGTGAGATTGTGGCATCCATCGCTTCAACCGGAGGAACGGGCGCACTCGCCATCAACCTACGACTCATGCACATGCTTCTTGGAGAGGGAAATAACGATATCCTCCTTCCGAGTCCTGCGTGGGGCAATCATCCGCCGGTGTGTAAGTGGGCTGGTTTCAATGTCGTGGAAACGCCGTATATTCAAGATGGTAAGGCGTCGGTTGACGGTGTCATAGAAACGGTGAAGAAGCAGGAAAAACCATTCGGTATTCTTTTGCAGGTCGGTTGCCACAACCCCACCGGTCTGGATTTTGACCGCGGACAGTGGGCTGATCTTTTGGATGCGATCCAGAAAAAAGAATGCGTTGTACTTTTAGATTTCGCATACCAAGGATTTAAAGGTGAACCCGAAGCAGACGCCGAGCCTATTCGCATGTGTCGCGAAAGAAATCTGACGACACTCGTGACATGGTCTGCGTCCAAGAATCATTCCATCTACGGACTTCGTACAGGGCTTGCCGCTGCATTTGTCAAAGACATGACCGAAAAGAAAACCGTCGAGGGTACGTATTCCGGCATTAGTCGCGGTCTTCATTCTGCGGCTCCGACATTTGGTCAGGCCATCGTCGCGCTCGTGCAAGCACGTTGTGAGGACGCGTGGAGGTCTGATCTTCGTGATGCTCGCGCAATTATGAAGCGCAAGAGGGAGCTTATGCTGCAGCATTTGCCAGACTCATTTCATCATTCACTGTCTGGATACGGCATGTTCGCCATGTTGCCGCTCACAGTTGATCAGGTGAACACGCTGAAGCATGATCATAAAGTTTTTCTTCTTCTCGACGGTCGCATCAATATTGGCGGTATTCCTGAGGTGAAAATTAAAGATCTGTGCGAGAAGATCAAGCAGGTTCTGTAATTTTTTCTTTTGTGAGCTCAAGCATTTTTGCGAGCGCCTGAAGTTCTACGCGAAGATTTTCGATGGCAACAACCTTATCTGCTTGCACCTCGTATGATTTTGCACCATCTCCAAGACCGGCATTTTGGATTGTGAAGCCCAAGCTTTGAAACGCATCTTGTATGCGAGCAGCTTCTGCAGCTACCCGAAGAAGTACATCCGGCGGGACATCCAATTCAAATTCTCTTATACCCGTCAGTACATTGCCGCCGCGATCGCGATACGAGTTATCTGTCGACGAGTACGAAATAAAGTTTCCATTTCTCCATCCCGTACTAAAGCCGTCTATATGGGCATCTTCAGGAACAGGGCCGGTAATGTCTTCCATGATCGTTTTTGACTCGAGGGGTGGGGTCATGATGATATCATAATTTAATTTATCATTTTGTCAAATTCAATTTCTAGAGGCATAATGATGCCATGTTCACCGGAATCATCGAATCAACGGCCACGATTCTCAAAAAGACTGACTCCGGTCTGACCCTCGCACGACCTGCAATCTTCGATGATCTCAAGATCGGGTGCAGCATTGCTGTGTCTGGTGCGTGTCTCTCTGTCACAGAGTTTGATGCAGTATCGATGTCCTTTGATGTCGTACCGACGACGTTTGCAAAAACGAAACTCGGTTCACTGACGACGGGCGATATCGTCAACCTCGAGCGAGCGCTGCCCGCACACGGACGACTGGAGGGTCACATCGTACTGGGGCACTGCGAAGGAGTCGCAGAAGTTCTTTCCTTTGAAAAAGGAATACTG
>JAYTPR010000186.1:0-7948 GCA_043747095.1 Candidatus Peribacterales bacterium | reverse complement strand
ATATCGATCTCGGTTCCGAGGAGCGAACTACTCATCGCAGAGCACTCAATATGCCAACCTGGAAAACCGTCGCCCCATGGAGAACTCCACTTCAAAACGTGGTGCGCATTTTTGCCAACACACTTTTTCCAGAGCGCAAAATCTGCCGGATGTTTCTTGGCTTCGTCCACCGAGATTCTGGCTCCAGCATTGAGTTTATCGAGAGTGTTACCTGACAATTTTCCGTACGCTGGAAATGTTTCGACAGCAAAATAGACACCGTCTTCCGTCTCGTACGCATTCCCCTTTTCGATCAATGTCTTCGTGATCTCAATCATCTGCTGCACGTACTCGGTAGCACGCGGACGATGCTCAGGCTCGACCATGTTGAGCGCTTTCTCATCATCCAAATACATCTCGGTATATTTTCGTGCGATGGTGAGTGGATCAACCTTCTGTTTTTCGGCTTCCTTCTGCACTTTATCCTCTCCTTCATCTTGATCAGCGACGAGGTGACCAACATCCGTAATATTTTTCACATGCGTGACTGTGTACCCAGAAACCTCCAACCATCGACGCAGTAAATCTGCCATCAGGAATGAGGAATAGTTGCCGATGTGCGGACGTCCGTAGACCGTTGGGCCACACGTGTACATCGTTACCTTCCCCTTTCGGAGGGGAATAAATTCCTGCTCTTTTTTCTCGAAGGTGTTGTAGAAACGGATGCTCATAGGGGATGTGTACCTGAAGTCTCACTCGTTCGAAACCAGGAGGCAAGCGGAAAACGAACGGTACGCGGGGATGGCAAGAGCTTGCGGATACTGGCAACGTGTCCAAACTCAATGAAGCGATAGGAGACGAGTGACAGTAGCCCAAGCATGATGAGGTATCGGACAAGATGCACGGCGTCGAGTGTCGCTTTCAGCGGTTCAAGCATGATGTAGTGCCATACGTAGAGTGAGTACGACATGAGGCCCACCATCTGAAGGAGGGGATTTTCCATGAGCCATACCGCGAAGCGATGTCGACCACGAAGCAGCGCATCAATACAGAAGAAGCAACCAAGTTCGACGAGCAGATACATGAGCGGATGCACGACGTTACGAACGGAAGAAAGATGCTGTAGATGATGCACAGAAACGACAAAGGAAAAATCTGAACACTGAAAACCAACGACGAGGAATAGAAGACCGATGAGAAGGCCGTACGGAATGCGTGTGTGCCTGTGATGGAAGAAAAGATAGGCGAGGAAGACGCCGGTCATGAAATCATCGAAACGGCCAAGAAGTCCGTTTCCGACAGTCTCGGACCAGTTATTGGCCGCCGAGAAAAAGCGCATCAGAAAGCAGAAAACCAGTGCTGAAAGGAACATTTTTTTCGCCCCAAAACGTCGTACTCCGATGAGCACGAGTGGCAATACGACGGAGAATGCGGCCTCCACCGCGAGTGTCCACAACACGGGGTTGAAGTGGGGGAAGAAGGTATTGGGATTAAATGAGAATGCCATCGTGAACATCATCGGCACCCAGTAGTAGAATTCGTGCGGATAGATGAACGTTAAACAGAAAAGAACGCACAGTGCATAGAGAGGTCCCAGGCGACGAAGTCTGCGCGCATAGAATGCGCGAGCGTCGGCAAAGGACTGCATGGTGCGACGGTTCTGAAAGTAGGGGAGGGTGAGAGCAAAACCGGACAGAATGAAGAAGAGCGTGACGCCATGCATGCCGTTTGTGAGGAGCGACGCACCGTAGAACTTGAACCAACCCAGCGTCACCGTGTGGTCGCTGGCATCGATGTGCACACCGTAGAGATGACCGTAGACAACGCCGATGATCGCGACACCTCGAAGCCCGTTGATCACGCCGATTTTGCCGGCGCTCTCGGTGCTCTGCGGCTGCATGAGGAAGCGTTAGGCGACAGTGATCTCTTTGCAGAGATACACGGACTGGATGGCGTTGAGAATCTCAACACCTTCGTTTTTTGGCTTCTGGAATGCCTTTCTGCCCGAGATGAGTCCCATACCACCTGCACGCTTGTTGATGACCGCTGTGGCGACTGCGCCTGCAAGATCGTTCTTTCCAGATTCTCCGCCAGAGTTGATGAGACCGATGCGTCCCATGTAACAGTTTGCAACTTGGTAACGACAGAGATCGATCGGGTGATCGGAATTCAGTTCCGTGTACATGCGCTCATCGAGTTTGCCGTACGAACTGTTGCCGGAGTTCAGCGCCTTGAATCCGCCGTTATTCGTGGCGAGCTTCTGCTTGATGATGTCAGCCTGAATCGTGACACCGAGGTGGTTGGCCTGCGCAGTGAGATCGGACGCTGAGTGATAATCTTTGCCGTCGATCTTGAACGAACTGTTACGCAGGTAACACCAGAGCACCGTGAACATGCCGAGTTTGTGAGCTTCTTCAAATGCTTTCGCAACTTCCACGATCTGGCGACCGGAGTTGTCGGAACCGAAGTAGATGGTGGCACCGACGCCGAGAGCTCCCATGTTCTTGGCCTCTGCAACGGTACCGAACATGATCTGATCAAACTTGTTCGGGTACGTCATGAGTTCGTTGTGGTTGATCTTCACGATGAACGGAATCTTGTCTGCGTACTTCTTGCTGACCATACCAAGGACACCGAACGTAGACGCAACAGCGTTGCATCCGCCATCAATGGCGAGCTTCACGATGTTCTCTGGGTCAAAGTAGTCAGGGTTCTTTGCGAAGCTTGCGCCAGCCGAATGCTCGATGCCTTGGTCAACCGGCAAAATGGAAAGATAACCACTGCCTGCGAGGTTTCCCGTGTCGAGCATCTGTTGCATATTTTTCTGCACGTCCTTATTTCTATCGGACTGCGAGAAAATATCTTTGACGAAGCTGCCGCGTGGAACGTGCAGGCGTTCTTTGCCGATCTTCGGCGAAGAGAATCCGAGAAGGTTGTCGGCTTGGTCACCGAGAGCAGTCTTGATATCGGAAAAGCTAAGCATAGGAGCGGGGGATAAGATGATGGAATTGTACCACAGGCTCTTAGTGCAACACTTTGCTGACTTCTTTCATGTAACTGAGGATTTCACGATACGAACGCAGAATGCTGGTCTCGTAGTAGGGGATGCACTTCTCTTTGCAAAATTGCTTCACGAGAATATTTGCTTTGCGCAGATTGTTACTTGGCATGTTTGGAAACAGATGATGCTCGACTTGGTAATTGAGACCGCCATACACAAAGTCTGTGAACGGATGGGAGATCAAGTTGCGGGATGTCAGAACCTGCTCGCGGAGAAAGTCGATTTTCTCGTCTTTGCCGATGATGAGCATGCCCTTGTGGTTTGGTGCGAACACCATGCCCATGTACAGGCCCCAGGTGAGCTCGTGGAGGAAAAAGAACAGGATAGCGACCCAGAGGGGCAAAAATGTCACCAGAATGGCGATAAGAACGACGTAATGGGCCACGATGAGGGTAAGGTCGAGCCACACCTTGCGAAGCGGCTGGCGCAAGCAGAACTTCACGCTCTCCTGACGCAGGCTGTAGCCCGAGAGACACAGGATGAAGAAAAAGAACCAATGCTGACGCTTCACAATGAAACGCTGCAGGCCTTTCTTCTGGAGTGCTTGATTTGGACTGAAGGCGAGGATAGGAATTTCAATATCCGGATCCATGTCCTCGTGATTTGGATGCGCGTGATGTTCGTTGTGCTTTGTGACCCAGTATTTCAGACTCCCTCCGAGCAGGAATGTCGAGATGTATCCAATGATGGCATCACGTTTTGCGGAACCGAAAATTTGATGATGACCTGCGTCATGCGTCAGGAACGCGACCTGTCCCAAGACGAACGCGAGGAAGAGTGCATCAAGCACGTGGAGCCATGTCCAATCCGTAAAAATAATGAGGCCGAAGACCACGAGAATCATGAGTCCGGTCTGGATCATCTTTCTCGTGTAATACAGTGGCTGCCTATTGAAGTATCCACGTGTGACCATCAGGCCACGAAGCTGTGCAAAATCACTAGGGGATCCGGGGACGGAGAGTGTGAACATAGCTCGATCGTAGGTTCATCGAACTTGACCTACAACGAACCGGCCTTGACCCGGAAACCCTGAAGGCGGTTTATACCTTGATCTTCTCTTTCATCACGTAGAACTGCTGCGCGATACCGAAGAGTGTAGAGACGGCCCAGTACAGGGACACAGCGACCGGGAACTGGAAGGCAAAGAATCCGATCATGAGCGGCATGGTGTACATCATCACCGTCTGCTGATCGAGCGCTGGAATCCAGGACTTCTTACCCTGTGGCTTCACAACTATTTCGTCGGACTTCTTTTTCTGCTTCGCCATCATCATTTTCATCTGGATAAACTGAAGAACAACGAGAAGCGGCGGCATGATGAAGATGCTTGGCTTCAGAAGATCGAACCCAAGGAACATGTGTCCGAAGTACTGTGGCGGAAGATCGAGGTAGAACGAGTAGAGCATGTGACGACTGGTCTCGATGCTGACGCCGGACTTCACCACGAAGAAGAGTCCGATGAGAATCGGAAGCTGAAGTAGTGTCGGCAAACATGACTGCAGGGGATTGATCTTCATCTCTTTCCAGAGCTTCATCGTTTCTTCCTGTACGCGCATCGCGTCATTCGGATATTTCTTTTTGATCTCGTCCATGCGCGGCTGCATCATCTGCAATTTTCTCTGACCCTCCAGTGCATGTTGGTTCGGAACGAGGAGAATAAGTTTCACGAGAATCGTAATAAGAATGATGGCGATGCCGAGGTTGTGACCAGGCACCCACGATGCAATGAACACGAGTCCGTTATACAGAGGCTTGGTGATGAACGTTCGGAAAAGTTTTGTAAAAAATCCTATCTCGTTGACGGTGAATCGAACCGATACGCGATTATCCGGATTGCCGGCTGCAAATTTTTCTGGGAGATCCAAACCTGCTTCGTACGTTCCGATTTCTTCGAAGAGAACATACTTCCAACTTGCCATATTAATCTCGGCGGACTCACCTGCTTTCACCGTCAAAAGTTCGACGCATGGGAGTACAGAACTGTTCGCCATGAGGTCGATTTTCTGTTCGTCTGTTCCCGTGCCTTCGATACGTGCGATGTCGACCGGCGGCTGAGGGCAACGACCCGGCAATGTGAGATCTTTTTCGGTAAGATTTTTAAGAACGATGATCGGATCATTCCCGTCCGCGACTGTGCCGTCTTGCATGGTCATCACCACCTTCGGATCCTTGTTCTCATTCTTCGGAAAGAAATATGAGAGCGCATAATTCGTGACGAAAAAAAGCGCGATGAATGTCACGAGAAATTCGAGAGTCGACAGCTTAGACTTCTTTGTAGCCAAGGCTTAGAGAGAAGCGATTAAATGTCCCGCGTCGGCGAGCAATTCGTCGAAGGGTGCAGACAGGCTAGATGAACGAGGCAGGAGGAGCAACTGAACACTTCGCGAAAGGGGCTGCGCCCCTCTCGCGGACTCACCCCCTTTTTGGAGCGCTCCAACGACGGGACCCGCGAGACCCGTCGCTTCGCGCGGCTTGTCTCCTAAAGCAGTCATACCTTGCATGACGAGTCTCATCGCCTCGCGGCAACGGCGGCGCATGCGGTTACGTTTTACAGCCGACTTGTGAAGTTTCGTGGACGTCAGGACGCCGATATATAACCCCGCAGGGGACGTCTCGGGCATCGTACGAGAAAGCCCGCGAAGCATGCGCGCTTGAAAGTGTTTCCCTTTCCAGAGGAAACCTTTTTGTTTTACGCGCTCGCATACTTTGCGGCCGGAGAGACGAAAAAGTTTCATAGAAGTGGGAAGTGGAAAGTTTTTCTTTCAAGAGACTTGTACTTTTCACTTTACACTTTCCACTTTCAACTATCGATCCTTGCATCAGCAAGGCCTCTCAACGATACTCATTGCGTATGAGCGCCCTTACACGTGATCAAATCCTGCATATCGCCAAACTGGCACGCTTAACGTTGAAGCCAGAGGAAATTGACAAAATGACAAAGGAACTTAGCTCTATTCTGACGTACATAGAAGTACTCAACGAGGTGGATACGTCACACATTGAGCCGACCGCGCAGGTCACCGGACTCACCAACGCACTACGTGATGACGTCGTGATTCCGAGTGAAGCGCAGCCGGATGATTTGCTCGGTTGTTCCGGACTCCCGATCACCGATCACCAGATCACCGCTCCTCATGCCCACGGATAAGACATTGTTCACGGCATCGCTTAACATCCGCAGCTGCGACGCCGCGTCGCAGACGGTTCACGGGACCAGAGAAAAAATTCGGGACGCGGCGTCCCGACTGCGGGGAACTCTATGAACTTTCCAACCTCTCAAACCATGCTCTCATCTCTCACCATTTCAGAGGCACACGCGAAGCTTAAAGCGAAAGAAATTTCTTCCGAAGAGCTGACCCGATCATGTATCGAGCGCATCGAAAAAGTTGATGGAAAATTGAACGCCGTCGTCCACAGAAATTTTGAGTACGCGATCGACGCCGCAAAAAAGGCGGACAAAAAAGGTGACTTCGAAACCCCTCTCTCGGGCATTCCATATTTGGCAAAAGATGTCTTCTGCGAAGCAGGTGTTCCGACCACCGGATGCTCCAACATGTTGCGTGAAAAAAATTACATTTCTCCATTTGATTCGACGACGACAAAGCGCCTCAAAAACGCCGGCGCAATTTCCATCGGAAAGACGAACACCGACGAATTTACAATGGGCGCTTCGACGGAAACTTCATGCTATGGACCGACGCGAAATCCGTGGGATATTTCTCGCGTCGCAGGAGGAAGTTCCGGAGGATCGGCCGCCGCGGTCTCCGCCGATGAAGCAATCTTCGCACTCGGCACCGACACCGGTGGATCGATCAGACAGCCGGCTGGATTTTGTGGCATCGCAGGAATCCGAGTGACCTACGGACGGACGAGTCGGTACGGAGTGATGAGCATGGCGAGCTCGCTCGATACCATCGGTCCGATGTGTAAGTCGGTCACCGATCTCGCGATCGTCCTGGAAGCAATTTCGGGGAAGGACATCATGGATGGAACGACATCGGAAAAACCTGTGGAGCCCTATAGCAAGCTACAAAGTAATGTGAAGGGTTTGAAGATCGGTCTTCCGAAAGAATACTTCATCGAGGGCATTCGTCCGGACTGTGAGAAGGCTATTCGCGATGCAGCGGCACTCTATAAGAGCATGGGTGCAGAGCTCATTGATATCTCACTGCCGCACACGAAGTACGCCGTCGCTACGTACTACATCCTCTGCCCAAGTGAGGTGAGCTCGAACATGGCTCGCTACGACGGCCTACGATATGGACACACGGTAAAGAAGCCGGAGGATCTGGTGGATTACTACCAGCGTGCTCGGAGTGAAGGTTTTGGCACAGAGGTGAAGCGCCGCATCATGATTGGTACGTACGCTCTCTCGGCAGGCTACTTCGATGCGTATTACCTGAAGGCTCAGAAGGTACGCTCGCTCATTCGTCAGGATTTCGAGGATGCCTTCAAGAAGGTCGATGTCATCCTCTCGCCTGTATCGCCTCACCCAGCATTCACCGTAGGAGCGAATTCGGCTGACCCTGTAGCAATGTACTTAGAAGACGTGTTCACCGTTGCCCAAGTCATGGCCGGTATCCCATGTCTGTCCGTACCATGTGGCATGAGCAAGGAAGGGCTTCCAATAGGGCTCCAGCTCATGGGACCACAGTGGGGTGAAGCTGCCATCCTGAATGCTGCCTACGCGTACGAGCAGGCAACGGAGTGGCACACGAAGAAACCGACGATCTAACCGACGCGGTACTTGGTTTTAGTTTGGCGTACAGACGCTCGGCTGACCCGCGCAGGAGAATCCTGACTCAACTGTGCACGTGCTGCTGCAACCGTCACCACTCTGGAAGTCGCCATCGTCACACGTTTCATCGTCAGCGTTTCCAATGATGCCGTCTGCTCCTTCGGTCTGGA
>JAYTPR010000185.1:0-2562 GCA_043747095.1 Candidatus Peribacterales bacterium | reverse complement strand
GGCATCACGAGTACGAGTGCAAGGAGCACACGGATAACGTTGTGAAGGATTTTCAGGAACATAGGTGAGAGGGAGGAATAGTCAGCAGTATATACCCGTATATGAGCGGTCGTGCGTGCATTTTTTTGCTTATTTTCTTTTCGGCATCGGCACAAACATACTGGTCCTCTTTTTGTATGCCTCGAAGTCTGGTCTGCCTGCGTACTTCTTTTCGAGCATCGGTACGCCAGAAACAAACAGAATCAGCAGCGTGAGAAGTAGCGGCCCGATGATCGTGACGTAACCACTCGGGAGAAATGCTGCGCAGAGAAAGATCCCCCACCATTGCAGAACTTCTCCAAAATAATTTGGATGCCTGGAATATGCCCAAAGTCCTTTATCCATAATGCTTCCTTTATTTGTAGGGTCTTTGAGAAATATTTTCAGCTGATGATCTCCAACGGATTCGAAGAAGAAACCAATGATCCAGATCACAACGCCGCATGCATCTAGTACACCGAGTGGAGATGGCGCAGACGCATGAATGAAGAGAACCGGCAGAAGAATGATAAAGAGAAAGAATCCCTGCAGGAGAAAAATTTGCACGTAACTCCTGACATAAAAATATGTCCACGTCGCTCTCCATGCAGCGTAACGAGAATCTTCCGTCTTTCTGAGATTGCGACGAGCGATGTGCCACGCAAGCCGCACACCCCAGATCGTGACAAGAATGTTGACGAGGAGAGAACGCTCCGACTGCTCGAAGAGCGCATACGCAAGCCAACTCATGACTACAAACCCAAGCCCCCAGGCGATGTCTGCGACATCATTGCGCCTCAGCACACACGCGATGAGAAACCACACGCTCATATACACAAAGAGCGCGAGTGCGATGATGGCGTACACGGACGTCATCCGATCTTCTGAGCAATGAAGTATGTGATCGTTGCGACACTCGCAGAGAGAACCGTACCCCATAGAAGATCAACAAGTGTGACAGCGAGCGGCCAGTTTTTTGCGACAGCAAGATTGGTGAGGTCATACGTTGCGTACGTCACCAAACCAAAGAGCGCACCGAGCGTCAGGGCTGTAAGCCAGGACTTTTTCTCCATGGCAGGCAAAAGCACAAAGACGACGAGTCCGCAGAGAAAGATGACGTAAAAGATGAGTGCAGCTGTCCAATTGATCTGATCTTTCATGAGTCCGCCGATCTGCTGGCGATAGAAATTTCGTGAGATGACACCAAGCCACACCATGTCGATGGCGAGGAATACCGGAAGCGCGATGGCAAACAGTTTGAAGAACAGTGGATTCATTTGAAGTTCAGGAATGTGATGGTGAGCTGCAGACACGTCGCAAATGCGACCCATAGTAGATATGGTATCTGTGCGTAGGTAATGGCGTGAGAATGCGGATAGATAGCGATCATCGCCCAGATGAGCGTTGCGAGAATGATGACGATATCAATACTTGCGAGAACATTACTCCTGAGTCCAAACTGCAAAGGCGTGAAGGCAACATTTGCGATGAGGTTAAGAAGAAATGGTAGTGCAATGATCCACGCAATCTTTTTTTCAAATGCCATGACGAATACCGTGCCAAACGAAATGAAGATCCCGATGTAGAGCAGTGTCCAGACTGGTCCGAATACTGACGAAGGCGGAGCCCACGACGGTTTGATGAGCTGCTGATACCACGTGTAGGTTTCCATGCTGTGATGATACCTGAAGCGGGTGCATCATGTATGGACAAACATTGATCGACACACTGTATACTTGTTCTATGGATAAGGCTTGGTACATCACGCAACTCGATGTGTTTGAAGGCATTTCAGATATGGAAATGATGCAGATTGCTGAGAAGGCTTTAGAGCACCGTTGTGAATCTCATCAACAAATTTACAGCCCACACGATGGAAATGACCAGCATGTCTATATGTTGAAAGAAGGGGAAGTAGTTCTGTATCACAGTCATGAGGGTAAAAGACGAATTTTTGACGTGCTAGGCCCTGGGAGTATTTTTGGAAATTTCATTCCTGATGCTGCTGCGTCATCTCATTTTGCCGAAGCGCTTCCTGGCAGCCGATATTGCAGTCTTCCAGTTGATGACTTCCAAAAAGTCGTTTCTGCGCATCCGGAAATTTTGACACGCATGCTCCAAAAACTTGCTGCCCGCCTCCAAGATTATGAACATAAGCTACACATCGATATGGGTAGTGCTACTGAAAAAATTCTCGGAGAACTGAGGCGGTATCAAAAGAAAAAACGGAATCCTTTTTCATTCCTTGCAAAGGACCCTGCCATTGCACTCTCGCATGAAAAAATCGCTGAGCTGACAGGGCTCAATAGAGTAACAGTGACGAGAAGCTTGAAGCTTCTTAAAATGCAGGGAGACATCGAAATTGATGCCAAGAGCCTGATAACCTTGCTCACATAGGCTGTAGCACAGGCTACAACGCAAGAAGCTCTCTACATCTATAGTAGGCTTTGTATTTTATATTTTTCACCTTTTTTATGACTATTTCTCATAAATTTCTTTCTGCTGCGACTGCTGGTGTGATGGCTTTTTCTACCAGCACAGCGC
>JAYTPR010000184.1:0-1957 GCA_043747095.1 Candidatus Peribacterales bacterium | reverse complement strand
GAGTTAAATGCGGACTGCATCGCCGCACTCATGCTCTGCATGTAGGAGCTGTAGAATGCTGCATCATTGAAACCGGATGACGGAATGCTGCCGCCTCCGAAGAACGTGAGGTTACCTCTGAGTACGCCTCCGACACCCGCAACGGATGTGAAGACGACTGAGACAACGACGAGGGCCATGGCCCCAAAGGCAAGTTTGCCGTGGGAGATCACAACCTTCTTTTCTGTAGAGCTTGGCATATATTGATGTTGGTAAATCATGTCAGTATAGCTGAAAAAGCGTTTTTTGTGAAGAGATGCTGCGCTCTGCTGTAGTCGGGACGCCGCGTCCCGACTGCGGGAAGAAATTATCGAAACACTTGAAAAGCGGAGGAATCTGCTCGCATAAGCATCAAGAGCTGGAAAATTTCGGTGTTTTCTGCTATACTAAGAGGAAAATTCTATGGAATACACACACAATAATTTCAGAGGCAGATTGCGTGTGCTCACACCGATCGCGACGGTCGCATTCATCATCATGCTTGCCATGACGGTCTCGGGGCTCCTGTTCTTCTTCCGTGGACGCACCATCATGGAGCAGCAGCTCAAGGACAAACTCCAAAGCACAGCTGCCGCGGCTGCCATGCAGTTTGACGGTGAAACACTGGATCAGATCAAAGCAGGCGACACGATCGATTCATCCTCTGCGCTCCGTGACACTGTCATGAAACTGCATTCGATGCGTGACAGCATCACGAACGTGCAGTTTGCCTACATCATGCGCAAAACCGATGATCCGAATTTTTTGGAATTCGTCGCAGACGGAGACTTGGCGCGCACGGACATAGAATTGGACCTCAATGAAAACGGTCGGGTGGATGAAGATGAAGTCGCATCCATCCCCGGTGAAACGTACGACTGGCGAGAATGGCCGGCTCTGGGTACCGAAGCATTTTTGCATCCAGCAGTCGATGAACACGTTGCAAGTGACCAGTGGGGTGCAAGCATTTCAGGATACGCGCCGATTCGCCGCAGTAACGGACAAGTGGCGGGTGTTCTTGGTATCGATATGTCTGCGGATGAATTTAAGGATTTGAGTAACAGCATTTTTTCTCCGGTCGCACTTCTGCTCATTTTGCTCGCGTCTGTGTGTCTTGGAGCTGGAAGCTCGCTCTTTGTGTGGAGGCGCCGTCTGGAAGTGCTCGAAAAACTAGAGATCGAACGTTCAGGACTCCTGAGGCTTGCATTCCACCAGCTCGGCGGCCCGCTCACCATCATCAGTTGGTCACTGGAAGAACTGGAGGAAGAAGGTCCTGCGTCCATTCAGCGCAGCATCGTGAATATTCAAGAAGGCGTGAAACGTCTGACATCCATCCTGAAAACCCTCAAGAGTGCTGACACCGTGCATGCAGGGAAGATCGAATACAAAGCGGAATTTGCATCACTCACCTCAGTCTTAGAACAAGTCGCCAAAGAATCTGCACCGAAGCTGGCTCTGCGCGGACAGCGCATCGTCATGGACCTAGAGCAGAACATCACGATGAAACTCGACCCAAAACTTATCTCGGGTGTTGCACAAGAACTTGTGACAAATGCCATCGATTTCTCGCCAAACAAAGCGACGATCACACTCAGGTCAAAGCGTGTTGGGAAATATGCCGAGTTCTCAGTCGTTGACCACGGATGCGGTATTCCGCGCAAAGACCTGCACCGCATGTTTGAAGAATTTACGCGTGGCGGAAACGCAACGCAGTTCAAAGCTGATGGCAACGGACTCGGTCTCTATATCGTGAAGGGAGTCGTGGAACAGGCGGCTGGCCGCGTTTTCATTACGAGTAAAGAAGGAAAAGGTACAACGATCACGGTGAGACTGCCTATGGCGTAAGAAAACAACGTTTGCGAGACAGACGAAGCTTCGTTAGTCTTGTCGTACAAGCGGCGGACAATTTCACGTTCCGCGCATTCCCCACTCTTCCATG
>JAYTPR010000183.1:0-9137 GCA_043747095.1 Candidatus Peribacterales bacterium | reverse complement strand
TGGCATGAGGAGCTTGATGCCTGCATTCCCTGGCAGTGTCCAACGGGAGAATCCGAAGACCGGAATATCCTGCTTCACATCTGCCAAACTAGCACCTGTGACTTCAGTGCGAGTCCATGTGGATGGAAGATTGATGCCGATCGTTTCATTGGATTGATTGGTGATCGAGACGTAGCCCGCATTTTCTTTGCGTGCAAAAAGGACAGACATGGAAAGCGGCGCAGTGTGCTCGAGTCCGATCGTCACTGGCACTTTGTCCTCCGCAGCACTCTGACGTGTAGCGAACGTATTTCTCTCTATGACACCGAGAAGAAGCATTACGCAGATGGCTGAACCTGCGATGATAAGGTGCATGCCAAGGTGCATGCTGCGTGCAGGTTTTTTTGTGATTGGGAGTGTCTTGATGGCAGGTGCTTTTGAAAAAGTAGCCTTCGTCATCTTCGGGCTTTTTGCGGACACAGCCGGCTTGCGGCTTGCGATGGTCTTCTTGGAACTTGATTTGGCGAGAGGCTTTTTGGAGGGCATGGATCGTATCCTAGCGCTTCCTGATCCGTCGTCACCTTGATGTGCTTGCTCTTCCACTCACTCAAGTATGCATTGATAGAAGGACAAACTGGTGTCCTAACTGGCTGACGAAAAAACGTCTTTTTGGTACAATAGAGTTGATGGATTTCAACCCGCATTCACTCCACCAGATTCTCACTCGCATCCGCGAACAAATGCGTTGCCCGCAGTGTGGCACACGCGTCCCTGTTGATTTCCCAGCTATCAAGCTGGCGGGGGACAGCTTCATGCTTCTTCAGCTGAAGTGTGAAAGTTGCACCGCGTTCATCGTTCTTCACGTCAACCTTGCTGAGCAGGCTCAGGTAGAACAACTCACAGATGAACAGAACGCACTTCTCAATGCGTCCTCCACACTCACACTCAGTGAAGACGAGATGAAGACACTGCGTAGCGCACTCGGTGCGTACGACGGATCATTCCAGAATCTGTTCAAAGAGTTCGGAGCGAAGCAGGCCTAGGCTACGTGTTAGCCAGAATGTGGAGGCGCTCTTCAATGCGCTTACCGATGCTCATTTTTGAGTAGTCAGTTTTCATGAGTGCAGATGCTCGCTTCGCTTTTTCCAGAGCTTCTTCTTTCTGTTCTTGCACATGCTTCATGAGTTTCGCTGCAGCAGTCACGTTCGGTTCTGCCCACACGGAACCCGCCTGGTACGACCCAGCATTTTTACGGAGAGTCGTCAGATCATAGGGCACTGGGTAACCGGTCCACTGATTCAAGAAGTCCGCGCTTCCTCCATAGTCAGTAGCGATGACCGGAACGCCAAGTGCCATCGACTCTGCGATGAGGAGTCCAAATCCTTCCGAGCGATGCAATGATACGAAACAGTCTGCACATTTCAGAAGTGCGAGCATGTCTGGGCGCGGAAGATAGTCGGTATGCAGGCGAATGTTCGGATGAGACTTGGTCATGAGCGAGAGTGCTTTGAACTCGCTTGGAAAATCAGCAGAATTTTTTATTGAAATAACGAGAAGAACGTCTTTCTGTGAACCAAAAGATTGTATAAAACTTGTGATCAACCCTTCAGGATTTTTTCGTTCGATGCGGCTATGCATATCGAACGCAAAGAGAAACACGAATGCGTTCTCCGGTAGTCCGAAGTCCCTGCGGGATTTTTGAGACACGGATGAGACATCGATGGCGTGTGGCATGGTGACGACTGGTACTTTCACGCTGTCGCTTATCGCCTTTGCCGAGAACGTACTTGGTGTCCACACTTCATCAAAGTTGCCCTGCAAAAAATACGCTTCGTTTTCCGGAAGGCGTGAGAGTTCCCACGGAACGAAGCCGATAAGATATTTTTTTGCGCTGATCGGAATATTCACGGATTGCAGTGCAGTCTCGAGCTCCAAAAATCCTCCTCCAATGACGGTTGTGTCATACGGAAAGTCGAGTGTGCGGTTATGCTCCTGCTGCTGTCTGCCGGGTGTAGCCAGACTATCAATGTGCACAAAAGGAACTGTCGTTTCGCGTACCGATTCGACGAGTCCACGCATGCCTTCCGCAATGCCAGTGTGTCCTGTCGCACTCGACACAATATTGAGTCCGTTAGAGACACCCCCTCCTCCTGGCCGAAAACCTACCTTCAGTTTCAGTGCGTACATGGGGTCTCGTCGCGGCTTTAAGTCGTTGTAGAGCTGTTGCCCGATGATCGCTTTTACCGCATGACAGAGCCATTGGTACGGCGCGAACGTGTGACGTCGACGCAGTAGTAATTTCCATGTAGGTAGTTGCATCGTGATGACGGCCGGAACATGTCTCTCAATATCTTTTGTAAAGACAGGATCAAGCTCCAATTCTTTTGCCCGCTCACGACACATCCAATGACAGAAGTTTCCAAGATCACTCGTTGTAGGTCTTCGAAATTTTGATTGTGCCTCAATGGACAGACGCCAGAGCGCAATGTGCACATTGTGCAGATTCATCCTCTTTCCCAAGTGTGTCACTGGGCTTGTCAGCCATTCAAAGAATGAGCCCGGTCCCACGTCGAATGGATTTTCATATCGAGCAATTCCTCCAACTGATTCAAAAATGCGACGAATGGTGGGGCTAATCGTCACACCGTTTTTGAAATGTCCAAATCCGTAAGGAAGCGGACGAATATCGACATACTTATGTGCCAGAAGTTTTTCCCGATATTCCTCGAAAAGTTTTTCTAGAGCCGGATGGTCTTTCAGTGTGAAACGGTTTTGATGTCGCGAGATCACACCGTATGCTTCAGGATCAAATCCGCTGAAATGATAGAAAATCAAAGGATTGTTTCCAGCCATCCTGATGCCATTTTTCTCGCTTATCATCCGCTCATGGAGGTTCCAGTGCGAGACGTTGTATCCGCTATCCCTCAGCACAGTTGCAGTAGGTGCGATTGCTGGAATCATATCGAGCCACGCCTGGTCTCCGAACATGCATTCTTCCGGGCGAACGAACGAATATTTTTCCAGGCGTTCTGCCATCCACGATAGTACGTCCGATGTTTCTTCACATGTGCGACATGCGAAAAATCCTCCGTTAAATATTCCCGCTGTGAGAAAGTCTCTGTCACTCGGAAAATATCCATCGTCAGGAATTGGTTCGAGAAAACTTGGTGTCAAAACAATCGAATGAATATCGAGTAATTTTTCAGCAGCACTGAGTGATCCTGTGATATAGAGATCAGAATCAAGAAACGCAATTTTTTCAGAACCATACTTTTCCTGCACGTATCTGAGGAAATGTGGACGTAGCGACATACTGAACTCATATGCGTTATAGAGCATGTTGAGGCCACCAAGTCGCTCGACCCCCAGTTCCTCGGGTCGTACGACGGTGAATGAGTCACTGCTCGTATCTACCTTGCACTCGGGATCATCTAAGAGAAGGAGGAACATCCGTCCATCAGGATTGTGCTTTCTGTAGGACTCCAGCATTGTTCGTGCATGGGCGAGGAAGTTGACGGTGTTGATCGCGCAGACATCCATACCAAGAGAATAGACGAAACCAGTGGAACCGAGGAATCTCATCCTACTTTTTATGTAATCTGAATTTTATCACTTGCACACGTCTGTTTTTTGGCTAAGATACGGCCATCATCGGAGTGCCACCAGAGATTTAGACGATCTCACCGGAAGGCGCTTCGCTGCTTCATGCGCCAAAATTTGGCACAATCAGCAGAATTTTTCTCCCCTCTTCTATGGCGTTTACGCCCCGCACGTCCGACTCGTTCGACGCAGTAGCTCTCTCAGTCGCGAGCCCGGAAGACATTCTCACCTGGTCCCGTGGTGAAGTCACCAAGCCAGAAACCGTGAACTATCGCACCCAGCGTGCGGAGCCGGACGGACTTTTCTGTGAACGTATCTTCGGCCCTACGAAGAACTTCCAGTGTTTCTGTGGCAAGTACAAAGGTATTCGCTATAACTCGGTCGTCTGTGAGAAATGTGGTGTAGAAGTCACTCGCTCCATCGTTCGTCGCGAGCGCATGGGTCACATCAACCTTGCTGTTCCCGTCACGCACATCTGGTTCCTTCGTTCGTCTCCATCCCGCCTCGGTCTCCTTCTTGATCTCTCGATCAAGACCCTGGAGCAGATCGTCTACTTTTCCGCGTACATCGTGGTGAACGTCGAGGAAGAGGGAAAGGGTGCTGCTGAGAAAGAGCTCAGGAGCGAATTCGATGCTCGCAAGAATCAAATCAAGCGCGATCACGACGAAGCACAGAAGCTTATGAAGGAAGGAAAGCCGACCCGCGACCAGCTTGATGCTTTGGATGCAGGAACAGCTGAGAAGCTTGAAACGCTGAAGGCAAACCACAAAGACGCTCTTGAGGACATGGAGAACCTCCGCGTTGGTGCCGTTCTCTCTGAGCTCAAGTTCCGCGAAATGAACATGAAATTCGGTCACTTGTTTAGGGCTGGTACGGGTGCTGAGTCACTTCGTGAGATCATCGCTGCTATCGACTACGACAAAATTGTCGACGATCTTCAGAAGGAGAGACAGCAGTCCTCCGGTCAGCGTCTCAAGAAAGTCATGAAGCGCTTGAAGCTCGTACAGTCACTCAAGCAGGCTGGTATCAAGCCTGAGTGGATGATCCTTGCACGTCTTCCTGTTCTGCCTCCGGACCTCCGTCCGATGGTGCAGCTCGATGGTGGACGCTTTGCAGCATCTGACTTGAACGACTTGTACCGCCGCGTCATCAACCGTAACAACCGTTTGAAGAAGCTCATGAGCATTGGTGCTCCTGAGGTCATCAACCGTAACGAAAAGCGTATGTTGCAGGAAGCAGTCGACACCCTGCTCAATAACTCTGCTCGTGCAGGAAAGGCACTCTTCACCGCTGGTGATCGCCGTAAGCTCCGCTCACTCTCCGACATGTTGAAAGGAAAGCAGGGACGCTTCCGTCAAAACCTTCTTGGTAAGCGCGTCGACTACTCAGGACGCTCTGTTATCGTTGTTGGTCCGACACTCAACATCGACGAGTGTGGTCTTCCGAAAGAAATGGCGATGAAACTTTTCAAGCCGTTCGTTATTGGACGCTTGATCCGCGATGAACTTGCTCACAACGTGAAGTCCGCTGAGCGTATGGTGATCGATGGCTCGAAGAAAGTCTGGGATATCCTCGAGGAAGTCATCCAGAACAAATACGTGCTCCTCAACCGCGCTCCGACTCTGCACCGCCTCGGTATTCAGGCATTCATGCCACGTCTTATCGAAGGTCTCGCTATTCAGCTTCACCCACTTGTGTGTACGGCTTTCAACGCCGACTTCGACGGTGACCAGATGGCCGTCCACGTGCCACTCTCCGAGCCTGCACAGAAAGAAGCACGCGAACTCATGAGCGCTGCTCGTAACGTCTTGAAGCCGTCCGCTGGTGAACCGATCATCACACCGGTGCAGGACATGGTGCTTGGTTGTTACTTCCTCAGTAACGTCCATGATGACCTTCCCGGTCACGGCATGATGTTTGGATCAGCGAACGAAGCAATTCTCGCGTACGAACATCGCGTCGTCGATCTTCAGGCCAAGGTCAAAGTTCGCTTCCCGAAAGTCGGTGGCGAAGAAGGTGAGTACGAAATCGTCGAAACGTCCGTCGGTCGCCTTTTCTTCCAGGAAATTGTTCCACCAGAGCTTGGTCGCATCAACGAGACGCTCAAAAAAGGTGTGCTCTCTAAGCTCATCGCTAACTCTCTCGAAGTCGTTGGAACTGAGAGGACATCCAAGCTTGCAAACGATATCAAGAACATCGGATTTAAGTACGCAACGATGTCTGGTATTTCCATCTCCATCTCTGACGTTCTTGTTCCAGAGCAGAAGACGAAGATTCTCGAAGAAGCGAACGAGAAAGTCCGCAAGATCAACAACCAGTATTGGAAGGGTTGGATCACGGCTGACGAGCGCTACCACCACGCTATCCGTATTTGGAGCAAGGCGAAGGGTGACGTCTCAACGCACATGATCAAGCAGTACACCGGAGACCCAAAGAACAGCATCACCTACATGATCGACTCCGGAGCCCGTGGTAACTGGGGTCAGATTACGCAGCTTGCCGGTATGAAAGGACTCGTTGCAAACCCGTCCGGACGCACCATCGAGCTTCCGATCCAGTCCAACCTCAAAGAAGGTTTCACGATCTTGGAGTACTTCATCGCCACACACGGAGGACGCAAAGGAAAGTCAGACACCGCTCTCAAGACAGCTGAAGCTGGTTACCTCACGCGCCGCTTGGTCGACGCTGTGCAGGACATCGTCATCAAGGAAGAGGATTGTGGATGCAAAGATGGTCACCTTATTACCAGAGCTGAATCTGAGCGTATTGGTGAGAAGTTTGAGCTCCGCGTCTTCGGTCGCATCGTCAACGAAGATGTCATTGTCGGTGGAGAAGTTCTCGTGAAGCGCAACACGGATATCGATGCAGATACGATCGCTCTCCTCAACACGAACAAAGTGCAGGGGGTGAACGTACGCTCCGTTATCACGTGTGCAACGGACGGCGGTATTTGTATTAAGTGTTACGGCCGCGACCTTTCCGATAACAAGACGGTCAAGATCGGTACACCAGTTGGTATCATCGCTGCTCAGTCCATTGGTGAGCCGGGTACGCAGCTGACCATGAGAACGTTCCACATGGGAGGAGTCGCCGAAGGCTCCGACATCACGCAAGGTCTTACCCGCGTTGAGGAAATTCTCGAGGCTCGCCCGCCACGCACGCCTGCCACTCTCTCGGACATCGCAGGACGCACCAAGATCACGCACAAAGGAGGAATCTCTACCATCCAGATTATGGGTGAGGAGCTCGGTCAGGACGTCTACTTCGTTCCAGCTGGTTACCAGCTGACGGTAAAGAAGGGTGATGACGTTACGGAGCGGACGATTGTCGCCAAGGCAGTCGCCGATAAGTCCACGATCAAGACGCTCATCGGCGGTAAAGTCACAGAAGCTGAGAAGGGACGCGTCATCGTGAAGCATGCTGAAATTCAGGAGCGCACGTATGAGTTTCCAGCTCGCGAAATCCTGCTCGTCAAAAATGGCGACAGCGTGAAAGCAGGTCAGGCTCTGAACGCTGGTCACTACAACCTTCAGGAGCTTCTTGAGAAGCAGGGTGCGTACGCCGTGCAGAGCTACATCATCCAGGAAGTTCAGCACATCTACGCCTCTCAGGGTCAGACGATCAACGACAAACATCTTGAGATCATCGGACGAAAAATGTTTAGCAAGGTCCGCATCGTCGACTCCGGCGACACGAACCTCCTTGCAGGAGAAGTCGTCGACATCGCCGACATCCGCCGCGCGAACGTTGCACTCGCGAAGTCCAAGAAGAAGGGCGAGAAGAAAGAAGCAACATTCGAGCAGCTCCTCCTTGGTCTCACGCGCGTATCGCTTGCTACCGAGTCATGGCTTGCAGGTGCATCCTTCCAGGAAACAATCCGCGTCCTCGTCGAAGCTGCAACTACGGGCAACATCGACTACCTCAAGGGTCTCAAGGAAAACGTCATCATTGGACGCCTTATCCCTGCAGGTCATACCTTCCGTTTGCGCTTCGAAAAAGAGGCGGAGGAAGCCAAAGAGGCAAAAGAGGCCGCTAAGGCCGAAGCTAAGGATTCTAAAAAGAAGGACTAGCCCCCTTTACGACACCCTACTCTACCCGCTACCATTCCTCGCCACATGCCGACAATCAACCAACTCGTACGCCACGGCCGCCACTCTCAGCGCCGTCGTACCAAGGCCCCTAACCTCCAGCACACCTGGAACGCGCTCAAGATGAAGCGCGTGAAACTCCGTCACGGAGCGCCCGTAAAGCGTGGTGTCTGTCTGAAGGTCACAACCATGACTCCGAAGAAGCCGAACTCCGCTCTCCGTAAAATCGCTCGTGTCCGTCTCACCAATGGTGAAGAAATCACAGCGTACATCGGAGGAGAAGGTCACAACCTTCAGGAACACTCCGTTGTTCTTGTCCGCGGAGGCCGTGTGAAAGACCTTCCGGGTGTTCGTTACCACATCGTTCGCGGTGTGCTCGACACAGAAGGTGTTCGCGACCGTAAGCAAGGCCGCTCGCTCTACGGAGCTAAGAAGCCTAAGAAGTAAATCTTTAATCTTCCACTTCGTCTCCTACCACTCGCATGTCCACTCTCCCGAAACAGTACATCCCTCAAGGTTCCGATCCTCTCATGGAGAAGTTCGTGAACTGCATCATGAAGCAGGGAAAGAAGTCCACCGCACGCCAAATCCTTGGTGACGCTCTTGATATCATCAAGACTCGTACGAAGGATCCACCACTGGAGATCTTTGCAAAAGCTCTCCTGAACGCAACGCCGCTTGTCGAGGTTCGCCCAAAGCGTATCGCCGGAGCTGTGTACCAGGTTCCAACCGAAGTCACCCCGAAGCGTCAGCAGTCTCTCTCGATCCGCTGGATCCTAAACGCTGCACGTGACCGCAAAGGAATTCCAATGGCTGAGAAATTGGCTCTTGAGCTTCTCGATGCATCCGCTGAGCAGGGTTCTGCCATCAAGAAGAAAGAAGACGTGTACAAGATGGCTCAGGCCAACAAGGCGTACGCGCACTTCGCGAAGATGGGCTAAATTCACGAGAGGGACGAAGTCCCTTTCGTGGGCTCACCCTATAACGGTTGCACTCCAGGCAAGCGCAGCTTGCCTTCGTGCTTTTTTACGATTGCTATCGCATGCATCATAGGTGATCAACGTTTTTAGCCTGTAATTGCTATTTTCTTGGCGTATCTCTTTCCGTATACTGCCTCGGCTAGATTGATAGAGGAGCTCTCCCTACGATCGCGCTTCCACTTTTTTCTCCTCTTTGTATGGACTTAAAGAACGTACGCAATATCGGAATCATCGCTCACATCGATGCCGGTAAGACCACCACGTCTGAACGCATCCTTTTCTACACAGGTAAGAACTATAAGATCGGTGAAGTGCACGAGGGTGAAGCAACGATGGACTGGATGGAACAGGAGCGTGAGCGTGGTATTACCATCACGTCTGCTGCAACACAGTGTATGTGGAAGAGTAAGTACAAAGGTGTGGATACAACGACTGTCATCAACCTTATCGACACTCCAGGTCACGTGGACTTCACGGCTGAAGTGGAGCG
>JAYTPR010000182.1:0-4463 GCA_043747095.1 Candidatus Peribacterales bacterium | reverse complement strand
GAGCGCCACCATGAAGGGAAAGGGGTCTCGTAGGGGAAAACCGACAAGGTTTTCACCTACGCCCAACGACCGTTGGTCGCCCTTGCTCGTCCCTGGATAACCAGGTGGGTGACCGCATCCCGAGTCCTCAGACTTGGGTGATTGGGCCTCCCTTAGAGAGCTTCAGAGAAAAAGCATTGGGGCGTCCTGACGCGTCGTCGAGACAATCTCAAACTATACTCAGAAGTCGTTTTCTGGGAAGCAAACTGTGATGCATTTTCCTTATGAATGTCTCCTGATTTTATCGTCCGGTGAGAGTGGCTGTGAGACAGTTCACATTTCCTCTTTGTACGGCCAATTTGTCGCCGCCGCGATACGTGAAGTACGTCTTTGGATTGCAGCGCGTACATTCTTCATTCCGCTCAATTCTTCGCTTCTGGACGCCAATAGCATCAAGTTCGTCATTCAGTGCCGCACGCAAATTAATCGCTTTACCTTGAATGAAATCAGTCAGTCCCGGTGCCTCGGTGCGGGCATCTGTGAAGTCAGAACATTTGGTACAGAGTGATGGCCCAAGAGCAACGAATGTGTTGATAGGATCGATGTTCCATTCTGCACGCAGAAGTTCGTACGCACTTGTCATCACTTTCGCCTGCACACCACGCCATCCGGCATGGACAAGACACACCACTCGCTCTTTGGGTTCAAAGATCACCGCATTCTGACAATCCGCAAAACGAATGCTGAGAGTCAGGCCAGGAATATCGGTTGCGAGTGCGTCAGCTTCGATGATGCGAGATGACGCAGCGTGCACGCGCACTGCGGTACTACCGTGCATTTGCTTCAAGCCAACAAGATTCTTACTTTCAACAATGCGGGCAATGTCCGTATCGGACAAGGCGGCATCTTCACGCGTCAAAAATCTGAGATCGAGAAGATCTTGAAATTGGTTCAGGAGAGGAAAAGGACTCGTGATCATGAGCGAAGAATGTCCCTTAGGAGCCGCCGGATCATACGGATGACATCGTGTGTCGTGAAGCTAAATCCAATCTCTGCAAACAAACTATCTCCAGCGCGTTTGATAACTGTACATGCAACTGTGCATGCATCGGTGTGCGGCATGCCCTGCGCCACCAAACCAGCTACTAGCCCTGCCAGTGCGTCTCCGGTGCCACCAACGGTGAGTCCTGCGTTGCCACCTTCTATCGTGCGCATGGATCCATCTTCACTCACAACAGTGTCGGCTGAAGACTTCAGAAGAATGGTGCATGCATGTTTCTTGGCGAGCATCGGGAGCTCTGTACGCAGGTAACCCATGCGCTCCAATTCACCGAGGTGAGGTGTTATGATGGCATGACGAAGTGTGAGCGCTTTCAACGTTTCTGCGTGCAAGGCGGTAGCGTCTGCGACGATGGGACACGGCGCTTCGGCCAAAAGATTGGTGATGGATTTGATGTGAGTAGCTCCGCGCGAAAGCCCTGGCCCGATGACAACGGCATCGATGGTCGCAAGATGTTCGATCATGCGTTCACGATCCGACGAAGAAATTTCATCGGAACGATCGGAACCGAACGTGTGTACCTGAAAATTGTAGGATGCATGTTTCGTCACTTCTTCGTGCATGACAGGAACCCACACATGCAGCAAATCCACTCCCGATGCCTCCGCGGCAAGCGCAGAAAAAATCGGCGCACCGTGCTGATGACGACTACCGCCAATGATGGCGACGATGCCGTTATCGCCTTTATGAGAGTCTTGCGTCCGCATGGACGGATTGTACGCCGATTTCAGGCGCGTGAAACAAACCGGGCATAGGCACTCTCCACTTCCGTACGAATCTTGTGCTGAAAAACATCGATATGAAACTTCCGTGCATGTTCACGAATGGCGTCATATTTCCAGTGAGTATCACGAAATTTTTTCACGGCATCGGTAAATGCAGTAACAGTTTGCTCTGGCGCAAGAATGCCAGTGACTCCCGGCACCACCACATCGATGATGCCACCCTGACCAAGTGCGATGATCGGCGTACCGCACGCCTGCGCTTCCATCGGAACGATGCCGGCATCCTCCACTTGCGGAAAAAAGAGAGCGGCCGCATTGCCATACAACGTCGAAAGATTTTTTTCGTCGACAAATCCGAGAAATTCAACCGTAGGCCCAGCAAGGGCTTTCAGACGTGCTTCGTCACTGCCCTGACCTGCTATTTTCAGCGGAAGCTTGAGTGTATTTGCAAGTTCGATGAGAAGATCGAAACGTTTGTAGGGAACAAGGCGACCGATGGCGAGAAAATATCCTTCGCGCTTCGTGATAAGAGGGGAGTCAAAGAAATGCGCATCGACCGGTGGTGGAATGACGACGCTCTCGCGACCGTAAATTCTTTTGATGCGCGCCTGCGTTTCGGAAGAATTCGCGATGAAATGATCCACTCTGCGTGCAGTCGTAAGATCCCATCGACGAATACGCTTCAGCTCGGCGCGCACGCGTTTTTTTAGATAGCCCTTGATCCGAAAATCTTTGAGATATTCCGCTTCCATCTCCCATGCGTAACGCATAGGCGTATGGCAGTAGCAAATGTGAACGCTGTCCCCTGGTGGAATGACGCCCTTGCCCACAGCATGAGATGAGCTGAGGACTGCATCGAAACCGGTAAAATCCATATTTTCCATCGTACGAGGCATCCAGGGCAGTAGAAATTGATGACGTCCAAGAAAGCGATACACTCTCTGGAGCGGCGACACGCGAATATCAGCGCGACGAAGTTCTGGGGGGAGAGACTGCTTGGAAGCAACCGTGGTGAGAATCGGCGCATCTGGCCACAGCACAGAGAGTGCCGCGACGACGTGCTCTGCTCCGCCATATGTCGGTAGCCAATCTGCAGCGATTGCGAGTTTCATTGGGAGTCACTATGACATAGAGCGCGGAGCCCGAACAGTTCCCGAAAACGACGCTAGTCGATACGATATGCCCCATGTCGATGAAGCCGTCCAGAAAACTCCCAAAGCGCTTCAACCGTCAGGCGGGACCGCTCACCAAATCTCTTGCCCGTTCGTATTACGGTGGGCCGCAACGTCGTATGCGCCGAAGAAAAGAAAGGTTCGCGCGCTGGGGTAGAAAGATGGCGCGTTTTTCCGACATGGTGCTGTCTGAGTTTCGGCTATGGATAGCGATCGGAACCGGGCTCATCATTCTGACTGTCGCTGGAACTCTTTTGTTCGCTCCGTTCTTCGATGTACGAGAAATGAAAGTGCGCAGACAAGATCCGCGTATTGATCCGGAAGAAATTCAACAGACGCTGGCGCCACTTTTTAAACAACGTCTCGTGCTGGTGACGAGAAACCAAGTCGCAGGAATGCTCCAAGCGGAGTATCCAGAAATCGAACGCGTGGAAATCAGTAAAGACTATCCGTCCACACTCAGTGTCAGTGTGTATCTCGAATCAGTTGCTGCGGAAGTCATCATCGCAGATGACGACATCAGTACCGGCACCGGTAGTATGACCGGTTCTGGGACTGACATCTATACGTACGTGACGCGCAAAGGAACCTTCGTCACCTCCCCCATTCGGCTCACTGGCGGACCGTATCAAAAGCTCACAATTACCGACTGGGGAATCAGGCCGCAAAACCGTACGCCACTCTTAGCACCGGATTTTCTGCAGACGATCTTTCTGGCCCGCGACGCACTACGCCGGGATTTCGGTCTCCAGAGCCAAAATATCGCTGTCTACCTTCGCGCCCAAGAATTCCACATTAAGACAAATAAAGCCACTCTCTGGTTTGATTTACGGAGCCCTCTCAACGTACAATTCCAACGGTTCAGAGAGTTCCTGAAAACTCTCTCTCTCGATCAGGCGAAGGAGTACATAGACCTTCGGATCGCAGACAAGATTATCTATAAGTAATCTGGTTTATCCCGTTTTGTAGAGATCACGCGCATATGCTCTCCGTTCTCGCATCCGTTCTCGTTCTCGGCCTCATTCCTCCGGAGCTTCCGGAAGCTTCTTCACCATCGCTACCAGGTATTGAGGTTCTGTCTATTTCAGCACCTGACTCTCTCGCCTCAAAAATCCGTATGCCGATGCTTTCTGCATCTGGCGCCATTCTACTTGATGCTGAAAGCGGACAAGAAATTTTCTCGATCGCACCCGATGAACGCAGGCCAATGGCAAGCCTCACGAAGATCATGACAGCGCTTCTGATCTTGGAAAATCATGAGCTCAACGAATCGGTCATGATTCCGCCGATTGCAGAGGAAGTGAAAGGAAGCACGATTGACATCGTCGCAGGCCAACGGCTTTCGGTACGAAGCCTGCTCTACGCCATCATGCTGCCCTCTGCCAATGACGCTGCATACGCACTCGCGATTCATGACGGACGGACTGTTGGCACGTTCGTCGAGCGCATGAATAAACGCGCAGAAACTCTCGGCCTCAAGAACACGCGCTTTGCGAATCCTGCAGGACTTGATCATCCGCAGCAATA
>JAYTPR010000181.1:0-11256 GCA_043747095.1 Candidatus Peribacterales bacterium | reverse complement strand
ATTGCAAAAGCGTTGTCGCGCGTGAAAGTGAGTGATCCGCTTGGCGGTTTTTTCGCTCTCCGTAGCGATCTTTACAAGTCCATTCGTTCATCACTTCGTCCGACGGGGTTCAAAATTCTCTTGGAAATTCTTGCGAATGTTCCAGCAGCAACGCGTGTCACCGAAATTCCGCTCGTGTTCCGCATGCGTCTTCACGGTCAGAGCAAACTTTCTCTCAAGGTGCATTTCGAATTCGTCTGCCAATCGATCCGTCTCGGCGTGCGTCGCATGGTGTCCGGCGCATGCGCGGTCTGTGCTCCGGCCTTTTGGCTCATCACTGCCATTATGCTTGCCGTGCTCATCCCGCGCATTGTTGCTCTTCGGCTCCTGTACACGGACAGCGCCGTACGTTCGCAGGCGAAGCAAGCACTGACGGACGCCGCAGCACGTGAAGGGTGGCTCATTTCAGATATGCATATCGTGAGTGTCGGATCTGGAAGCCTCACGATTCTTCATCAGGAACACATGCGAAATCCGCCTCCGCCTGAAATATGCGTTATCGGTTACCGTCCTTTCACTCTCACATGCGAAAACACCCCGTCCTAAAGGCAGTCATCTTCCTCGAGATTTTGGCTCTGGTGCTGACTTTTCTTCAGCTTTCGGGTGGTCTTGTGAGCGATGAAGCGAAGTATCTGCTGTCCATTCCGTATCCTCATCCGCCGTTTGTACGAAGCATGCTTGGCTGGACGGCATCCATGCCGATGCATGAATTTTTCTGGAGATTTATCTGCGCGAGTATCGTACTTCAGTGCGTGTGGTTTGTGTGGGATCTTGGCGATGTTCTGACACGCCCAAGGAGGCTCGCACTTGCCGCCAGTTGGCTACTGTCCGCTGCTGTCATTCTTCAGTCTGGCATGATCGTGATGGCAACCGGTGCAGCGCTCGCAGGGCTCGTGTTCCTGTGGTGGACACTCCATCCAGCTCCGCCAAAGAAGCCTGCTCTCATTGGTTGTCTGTGGCTTGCCGCTCTTTTTACGGCGTATCAGTCAGCGGTGTTTGTGCCTCTCGTCTTCTCCGCACTTCTCCGTTGCGAGAAATCAAAGTGGAAAGTGTTCCTGTATCTCTGCGTCCCGATTTTCATGATCTGCCTTTACTCACTGACGAATCCCTACGCGCTTACGATCATGTTCCATGTATCGGGTCAGGAGGCCGTTATTCCGCCACTGACGCGGTTCTTCAATATCGCCTGGGTTTGGATCGTTGCAGGAAGCGGACTACTCAGTCTCATCGGTACGATCGGTATTTTGTCCTCTGTGCGCCTGGATCTTGTGGCGGCCTTCGGCATGCTCCTCGGTTTCGTCATTCTGACCACGCGCTATTACGATGCCATTCTCTTCACGCCACTTCTTATCGGCGGACTCTTCCTACTATTCTGCAAACGTCGGCTGAATCCGGGACTCTTTATTGCAGCACAGACACTCTCAGCTGCTATCGTCATTGTCATTTCATTTCCGACGCTCCGAGAGACACCTGCTCGCGCAGAAATGCGAGCGCTCTCCAAGTATCAGGTGTCCGGACACATCCTCATCGATGGATTCTTTGGACACGATTGGCAGTACGAAAGCACGATGCCGGTTCGTAAGTTCAGCCAAGAACTTTCTGCTGCGGCCGAAGCCAAAGCTGGAGTCTTCGTGTGCACGAAAGGCAGCTGCGAAGGAGACATCAATGATGAGTTCTGGACCAGGCTTCCAAACACTCCGTTCCCGACATGGATCAGAAAGACTGCTGATCTATGACAACCATTTCAGTAGCCTGATGATGCCCATCCTTGCGGCTTGTTTGTGGGCTGAAACGCCGGTGCGACTTTCGATGTCTTTGCGGTGTGTTCGGTAGTGCTCGTAGGCACGCCAGAGCATCTCTTCGTTCGTGACCGTTGGCTTCCATCCAAGAACGCGGCGAATACGCGTGGTATCAAATTCAAAGCTTTCTGCGATCATCTTGTATTGGTACGGTCCGAGTGGGGAGAGGCCGAGGACGTATGCAACTTTCATTGCAAAGAGAGTAAGGCCTTTCGGCAAATGTCCGACGCGACTTTTGGTTCCTGCTTTTCGGATGACGTCACCGTAGACTTCCTTGAAGCTTCGTACATTCTCGGAACCGATGTTCATGACGATCGGCTCAGTGAGCGCGAGTGACTTCACACAGGCATCTACGAGATCTTGTGCGTAGATGAATTGGTAGGTGTTATTGCCGCCACCCACAACCCAGACGATGCGACCTTCGTCGATGAACTCAAAAAGTATCGCAAGCAGCCCGAGTCGTCCTGCATCCATGATCGTAGGACAGCGGATGATGACGGGGGTGATGTCAGGTGCGGCAGCGAGAAGTATTTTTTCACCCTCTAACTTGGATTTTCCGTAAATTTCCACGGGATTTGGAGCATCATCTTCTGTCACCGGTCTGCCAAACGGCTCAGCCCAAAGGCAGTTTGTGGATGTATGGACGATCTTTTGCACACCATGACGCTTCATGGCTTCGGTGACTTCGCGGGTACCGTCGACATTGCAACTCCAGAGAAAATCTTTGTCTTTTACTGCGTGTGCAAGGATCGCAGCGAGATGAAAAACAGCTGAGAACGTGTGTGTTGTGAAAAGTTCATCGAGCAGTGTCGAGCTTCTGATGTCACCCTGCACTGTTGTCAGATTCGGATGCGCAGATTCGTCTTTTTCCAGATCAACGCTCACGACTTTGTAGCCGCGGTGTAAAAGCGATTGTTTTAGGATGTCCCCGAAAAATCCCGCGCCGCCCGTGATGAGAACCGTGTCCATTTACAGTCCGTAGTACTGTTTGTACCAGTCTACGAATTTCGGGATACCGTCCTTGATCTGCGTCTTCGGTTCGTAGCCAAGCTTCTCCTTTGCGTGCGAAATATCGGCAAGACTCGCGCGTACGTCGCCAGGTTGCATCGGGAGAAATGTTTTCTCCCCTTCTTTGCCACACGCTTTCTCGATCATCGAAATAAAATCCATGAGCTCCTCTTTGCGTCCGCAACCGAGGTTAAAAATTTCTTCCGGATAATTTTTATCAACCGATGCGACGATGCCGGCGACGATGTCCGCAACATACGTGAAGTCGCGCTGCATCTTTCCTTCGCCGTAAATCTGCATGGGATTACCTTTTAGAATGGCGTCCGTGAAGAGAAAAAGCGCCATGTCAGGCCTTCCGCATGGGCCGTAGACCGTGAAGAAGCGATGTCCGGTGACGTGGACGCCGTACAGGTGGTGGTAGACGTGAGCCATGAGCTCTTTGTCCTTTTTGTTCTGGCCGTAGAGCGAGACTTGGTTATCGGTACGGTCTTTCTCGGAAGCAGGGAGCTTGTCGTTGCCGCCGTACACTGAACTGGAAGACGCGTAGATCAGTCCTTTTACTTTCTGCTTTCTCACTTCATCGAGCACGTGGAAGAAGCCGGTGATATTGATATCAATATATTCATCCGGATGCTCAAACGCGTAGCGAACTCCTGCGAGTGCGGCGAGATGAATGACACGGTCACAGCCCTGCATCGCTTTCGCGACGGTCGGACGATCCAAGATATCGCCTTTGATGAACGTAAAGCCTTTGATGCCCTGCAGCTTCTCCAGACGGTGCTGCTTGAGAGCGGGGTCGTAGTAGGCGTTCATATTATCGAGTCCTACGACTTCATCACCGCGAGCGAGGAGCACCTGTGCGGTGTGGTAGCCGATGAATCCGGCAGCGCCGGTCAGAAGAATTTTCATAGAGAGGAGGGTACTCCGATGCCATGATACGTGAGACCGGCATCGGTCACGTCTTTCGCTTCGTACATATTGCGTCCATCGAAGACATCTTTCCCTTTCATGACTTTTTTGAGCTCATGCATGTCCGTCCCCCGAAAGACGTCCCATTCCGTGAGGATCAGGAGTGCATCTGTGCCTTTAGCGGCCTCTAGAGCTGATTCTGCGTATTTTGTGGATGCAGGCAAATGCGGCTTTGCTTTCTCAGTAGCTACCGGATCATATGCAGTCACAGTGTGACCGGCATCGACGAGTGCTTTGAGGACATCGATACTCGGAGCCTCGCGCATGTCGTCGGTTTTGGGTTTGAAACTGAGCCCCCACACTCCGACATGCGACTTCGGCTTCAGTGTTTTTAGGACACGGTCGATGAAGCGCTTTCTCTGGAGCTGATTCACGTTGTCTGTTGCTTCCACGATCGGCATCGGGACACCGTATTCCTCGGCAGTTGCGAGCAGCGCCTTCACGTCTTTTGGGAAACAGCTTCCGCCGTAACCGATGCCGGCATGCAAAAATTTTGGGCCGATGCGGTTATCGAGCCCCATTCCTTTTGCGACGTCACGAATGTTTGCGCCGGTTGCTTCTGTGAGACCCGTGAGCATGTTGATGAAACTGATCTTTGTAGCGAGGAACGCGTTACTTGCATACTTTACGATCTCAGCGCTTTCACGTGTCATGAAGATGAGCGGCTTACCCACGCGCGTAATCGGGCGATATAACTCCTCCATGAGCTCTCTAGAGCCATTCGTATCATTGACTCCGACAACGACTCTGTCCGGCATCATCGTGTCCGGTACCGCCATCCCTTCACGCAAAAATTCTGGATTGCTGACGACTGGAATATGAAATTTTACACCGCGATCTTTCAAAACTTTTGCGATGCGCTTCTCACACTCTTCTCCGGTTCCAACCGGCACTGTGGATTTATTCACGAACAGAACATCATGATCTGCAAACTTGGCGACGGTCTCAGCGACGATAAAGACTGCGCGCAAGTCTGCCTTGTGCCCTTCTCCTGGAGGAGTGGCGACTGCTGAGAAAACAATTTTTACGTGCGGCAGTGCTTCCTCTAGCTTTGTCGTGAACGATAGTCGTCTGGTCTTCAGTCCGGATTTCAAAAGTTCTTCAAGACCCGGTTCGTAGATCGGACTTTTGCCAGACTCGAGCATCGCTACTTTTGCAGCATCAATATCCACACCTATGACTTCGTGCCCTAATTCCGCGAAACATGCCGCAGAAACGAGGCCTACGTAGCCGGTACCGACAATCGCGATCTTCATGCCCGGCAGTATAACAGCTTTAAGCGGAGCGGTTTACTGGGTAAGCTCTGTTCATGAAGTACCTCATAAACGGTTCCATTGCCTTTGATCTACTCCTTTCGCACGACGGGTCGTTTTTGACCGGTATCGACACAAAGAATCTTGAGAAGCTTTCCGTCAATTACTTAGCTCAAGGTCTTGTGAAGCACCACGGAGGCACTGCTGCGAATATCAGTTGGAACTTGGCACTTCTCGGTCATGAGCCACTTGCCATCGGCGCAGTCGGTTTCGATGGTCAGGCGTACCTAGCACTGCTTCGTGAGCGTGGCGTCATTACCAATCTCGTCGAACGTCGCGAAGATGCAATGACCGCAACTGCCGTCATTGCGACCGATAGTTCAGAGCGCCAGATTAGTTTCTTCCATCCGGGTGCCGATGGACTTGCCGCACTTCCAGATTTTTCTGACGAAGAAAATATTGCGTACGCCATTATGAGCCCCAGAAATCCGGTCCTCATGCTTAAGGGTGCGCATCTCTGCAGTAAGCTCAAAATTCCATATCTGTTTGATCCGGGTCAGGTTGTTCACGCGTTCTCCGATGATGATTTGAGACAGGCTGTGAAAACGAGTGCAGGACTCATCGTGAACGAGTACGAGTGGCAACTCGCATCCGCAAAGCTCGGATGGAAAGAGGAAGATGTCGTCAGTCACTGCGGCATGCTCGTCGTCACACTCGGTGAAAAAGGCATTCGTATTTGTACGAAAAAAGAAACGGTGGAGATTCCCGCCTGCAAGGCGGAGAAAGTGGTGAACCCCACCGGAGCAGGGGACGCGGTGCGCGCAGGACTACTCGTTGGTCTTTCTTCCAAGTGGTCGCTGACGGATACGGGGCGCCTTGCTGCGATCCTGGGGTGTTTGCTTGTGGAACAGGAGGGAACACTCCTCAATGCGCTCGATACCGACATGCTGCAGAGCCGTGCGATGGAGAACTACGGTTCGAAACTGCCTCTCTAAATAAGGAAAGGCAGGTGACCGAGAAGAATCAGTCTGGTACGCTCCGTCCGATGTCACGGTCTTGCCGTGCAATTTCTCTCCCTCACAATGTCGTACGTCAAAGATCCGAAACTCGCAGAACAAGGTCGTCTCAATCTTGAGATCGCCGAGAAGCGCATGGGTGCGCTCCTCGAAGTTCGCAAAGAATTTGTGAAGCATAAGCCGTTTGCCGGTCTTACGATTGGTATGGCGCTACACGTCACGAAAGAGACGGGCATCCTTGTCCGTACACTCGTTGCTGGAGGAGCCAAGGTTGCCATCACTGGTTGTAATCCGCTTTCGACACAGGACGATATTGCTGCTGCACTCGCGGAAGAAAAAGACGTGCTCGTCTGGGCATATAAAGGAGAAAGTCGTGAGGACTACTACAAGTACATCTCTGCGGTGATCGAGACGAAGCCGGATATCACGATCGATGATGGTTGTGATTTGGTGACCGAAATTCACACGAAGCACCCACATCTCCTCACCTCCATGATCGGTGGTTGTGAAGAAACGACCACAGGCATCATTCGCCTCAAAGCCATGGAAAGGGAAGGAGTCCTGAAGTGTCCGATGATTGCGGTGAATGATAACAAGACGAAACACCTCATGGATAACTACTACGGTACGGGCCAGAGCACATTTGATGGAATTCTGCGCTCTACGAATATGCTCATTTCTGGACGCACGGTTGTCGTGCTCGGATACGGTTCGTGTGGAAAAGGAGTCGCGATGCGTGCGCAGGGACTTGGTGCACAGGTCATCGTCACAGAGGTGGATGCTTTCTGTGCATTGCAGGCTGCGATGGATGGACACAGAGTCATGAAGATGGACGACGCAGCTGCACTCGGTGATCTCTTTATCACTGTTACTGGAAATTTGAACGTCATTAGAGTTGAGCACATTGAGAAGATGAAAGACGCCGCAGTTCTCGCAAACTCCGGTCACTTTGATAACGAGATTGATCTCAAGGAACTCGAGCAGAAGGCCACCCGCAAGCGCAGAGTGCGCCATTACCTCGACGAGTACCTCATGAAGTCCGGACGAGTGGTCTACGTCGCCGGTGAAGGTCGCCTCGTAAACTTGGCATCAGCCGAAGGTCATCCAAGTGAGGTGATGAGTCTTTCTTTCTGCGGTCAGGCACTCGCATGTTTGTTCCTTGTTGAGCACAAAGGAAAGATGAAGCCGGAAGTTATCACGCTCCCCCCGGAGATCGATGACTACATCTCCAAGCTTCAGCTCACAGCGATGGGTCTTGGTATCGACAACCTCACAGAAGAACAGAAAAAGTATTTGGGAAGCTGGCAGGAAGGAACCTAAGCACATAAAAACGGACCCAGTCACACGCAAGCGTGTGACTGGGTCCTAAGACCGTTCTGCAGGATGCAGGGGGTGACGCGTTAGCGTCGTTGGTTGCCTTTCTTCTTTGCGCTCTTGGTGCGGCCATTGCCGTTGTACTTGCGACGAGCGTCGCCCTTTTCACGCTTCTTCTGCGTTGCCATGACACCGACTCCTTGAGAAACAGAGACTGGGACTTGAACCACCCTTCATCACATGAAAACAGAAGGGCGGGAGGCACTCGGAGGGGAGTGGCTTCCGTCGTACTGTCGCAGTGGTACAGAAAGAACGTGGCGATATAGTAAATACTTTCACATATCTGTCAAATTATGAATGTTTTTTCTTCAAGTGCCTCTGCTTTGCATGGGGTGCGTGTTGAGTGTGCCACGCAGCGTCGTCAATTTCTGCACGCTCAAATGCTTTTCGGTGAATAATTTCACTCGCTGGACTCCGCGCGAGAGCTGTGTCCAAAAGCTCTCTGTAGATTTTGCAGCATTCGGCAATTTTTCCGTTTGGACGATCCGTATTTTTTTCAAGATGCTGACATTCAATGCCAGTACGAACGTACAGCAGACCTGTGGTATCCAGTGCGCTCGTGAGCATGGAGCCGAAGCGTTGTCGAAATTTATATTCGTTACTGCTATGAATCAGGATGAGGACTGCTTTCCGAATGTCATCGAGCGTGAGTTCAACTCCTCTCAGTCCTTCCGGTGTTTCGTGCGGCTTACCCTGAGGAGCCACGCCCCTCGCGATAATCTCGAACAGCTTGGCACGCTCAATATGTCCTTCAATCGTTGCTTTTGTCGCCCAGCTGTCTGATTTGCCATGCATACACACGGAAACAATCATGGGCTTCGGTTTTACCAAGTCTCCTGATGCCTGATCGAAAGCTGCCATTTTCTTCATAGATCAGAGTATATCTCATTACTTGTTCAAATCAATAAATATTGTATAATATGTAATTGTGGCTGAGACAAGCGATCAAGTCAGTCATCCTGTGGAAAAACTGGACAGCAGTCGTTCTCTTCTCCAAGCTACTCCAAATTGTACTGGTAGATCGATACAGTTCCTTGGAATCTTCGCATTCAAGCATCTACCCTCACGTTTGCGCGGAGCGCAAAACGGGAGAGGGTAGAGAAACGCAGTCATTGGTCAAAGGAACCACGGACATGATGAGTTCAACTCAGGTCGCTACACAGACAGTCGAGAACCCCCTGCGTACGCGTAGCAAGCCGACTCGGAAGTTGGCTGGCAATCAGCCAGCCACTTGCCCGCATTGCGGGCGCACCGGCAAGCTGAAGCGCATTCAGGAACACGCCCTCGGTTGTCATAAGCGGCCTCAATGACCGCGATTCATGTTTGCCTGTCTTCGGACAGGTGAGCTCCTCTGGGTCCGGCTGTCACTTCGACAGCCGGACCTTCCTTTTCACACAGAAGGTAGATGCTTGAGTGTTCATTTCTAAAAATCATCACGTAACTTTTTTGTTGAGCTTGTGGCCATTCACATGCTTGCTCAGCTTTAAAAGACGGTGAAGTCAGGCTCCGCCTGACTGGAGCCGCACCTCTGAAAGGGAGAGCTCATGAGAGGGAAACGAAGTTTCCCTTTCATGAATAGTGGCGGAGAGGGAGGGATTCGAACCCTCGAGACCCTTTCGGGTCTACACGATTTCGAGTCGTGCGCCATAGACCACTCGGCCACCTCTCCAAAAGGCGCAGAAAGTGTACCAATCAGCTTGCTCACGCGCCATGGCCTAGAGACTGAACAGACGCGTTCGCAGTGTTATTTTTACACTATTCACCACTCTTTGGATCTCGGGATACCCCGTCGGTCCCCGTTCCTTTTGTGCGAGCATATCCAGAAGCAGGGTTCGTACCTCATGAGTGATGACAGATGACGAATGGGGGATAAATGAATCTGGACTGCGGACAAATATTTCTGCAATCCGATCACAATCCGTGTGGAAGTGTTGCTTGTCGCCCCATGAGAATTCTATCTTCGCCATGTCATGATGTATCGGTACATAAGTACAAGTTGGTACCGAAGTGTAATCGGCGCGCACTGACCCGACAAGATAATTATTTTCGTAGATATTTCTTAAATCCTCCGGTGCCGAACTGCAGCTGCCTTGAGCCGCGAGTGACCTTACTGATGGAAATTTTGAGTTTCTGAGCTACTTTCCGCTGTGTCATGCCGGTTGCGAGGAGCTTCACAAGTTGCCATCTCTCCGCGAGTTTGGCGCGTTCCTGAGGCGTCAAAAGATCTTCCAAAAGCAGCTCGGCATCCGCAGCCGTTTTTGGCGACGCGAGAAGTTCGTACAAATCTTGCAGGTGCTGTTTTGGAATCTTCATGTCTCACGAGTCTAGTGGCTCTTTTCGCGCCGGTGCAATCAAAAAATGCCGTTTATTTCTCGGGGGGAGAAACAAACGGCAGGTGTGCGGCATCAATGTTTGCCTTTCAGCTTGGACACAAAGTCCATGATGAGGGCAGTCACGAATGTCGCGGCGGCAACTGGGATCCAACCCAGGTCGCCATGCATCAGATCAAGGAACTTAAGGATGTGAAGGTAACCTTCCATAGCAGAACTCCTAAAAGTCCCCCCTTGATCGCTCCCTCCGAAGTAGAGGTTGCATATACATATTTTATAATATTTATAATATTTGTCAAATTAGACTTCCTGAGCTTCTCGCTTGAGCTCTGCCTCGATAATGAGATCAAGGTCGCCGTCCAGGACGCCTGCCGTATCACTGGTCTCGTAATTGCTTCTGAGGTCTTTCACCATTTGATATGGCTGAAGAACATAGCTTCGGATTTGTGAGCCGAAGTCAGCGCTTGCAGCTGAACCGCGCAGTCTTTTTTTCTCTGCCTCTTGCTCAGCTTCTTTGCGCTCCACAAGTTTTGCTTTGACCAGGTTCATCGCACGTTCACGGTTTTGGATTTGCGATCTTTCGTTCTGACATGCAACCACGATGCCGGTTGGGATGTGTGTGATGCGAACGGCGCTATCGGTTTTGTTGACGTGCTGTCCTCCGGCTCCACCTGAGCGATACGTGTCGACTCTAAGATCATTCAGATTCACTTCGATATCGTGTTCACCAGACATATCAGGAAGGACTTCCACAAGCGCAAAACTCGTTTGACGAAGACTCTTGGCGTTGAAGGGGGAGAGTCGTACCAAGCGGTGCGTGCCACGTTCGCATTTCAGATGTCCGTACGCAGCATCACCGGAAAAATACATGGTGATAGATTTTACGCCGGCCTCCTGTCCGTCGGTGCGTTCCACGGTTTCGGTCTTCCAGTTTTTTCGTTCGGCGTATCGGAGATACATACGCGCAAGCATGCCTGCCCAATCCTGCGCTTCTGTGCCACCGGCACCAGCAGAGATCGTGATATAGGCGTTACCGAGGTCATACTTCCCCCCAAGGTACAACACACGTTCAGCGGCAGACCATCGCACCATCAGCGCTGCATACTCTTTTTCGAGTGCGGGAATATCAGACACGGAACTCGTCTGTGCAATGTCATTGATATCAGTGACGTTCTGTACGAGCTCAGCAATTGGCTCCCATTGCCTCTTTAAGCCTTTCAACTTTTGGAAAAGACCTTCCGCCCGTCTGTGATCATTCCAGATGTCAGGTGCGGATGTCAGTGTTTCTAGTTCGATGATCTGCGTGGGGATGCCGCGGCGCTCAAAGAGAGTCCTTGCCCATGTTTACGGCGCTGAGGAGCTCTGCGAGTTTGCGGAGAATCTCGTCCACGGGAAAGGGGGAAAACGACTATTGCCACTCTAGCAGCAGCAGGGCTTTTCTGCTACAATATTGTGATGGCTTCAAATA
>JAYTPR010000180.1:0-2934 GCA_043747095.1 Candidatus Peribacterales bacterium | reverse complement strand
TATCCGTGAATCTAAGAAAGGAGATATCGAGCTCAATGAGCCGTACCTTTCGGACGCGAACCAGGGGAAGACGTATCGTTTCAATTCCAACGGTGGCATCTCGGCTGGTGATACGTCAGAAGAAGTGTTTGAGGTTCCTGATGGTCAGTACCTTGTTTTGGGCGATAACCGCCAAGGAAGCTTGGATTCTCGCAGTTTTGCGTATCTAGGCACCCATCAAACAGCCTACGTTCCACAGAGCAATATCAAGGGCAGCGTGTGGTTCGTAGCCCTACCAGTGACGAAGATCCACGCTTTTGAGGCGCCTCAGTATCAACTCTAATTACTTGCGGCTAGAGCCAGTTTCGCGTAGTATTGTTTCGTTCGACCCGCTTTTTTCGCGTATCCCATGAATACTCTCGTCACTTACTTCCGTGAAAGTCTTGAGGAGCTTCGTCAGGTCCGTTGGCCGACGCAGCAGCAAGCAGTCCGTCTGACGGTTATCGTCATCGGATTCATCATCGTTTCCTCGCTTTTCTTCGGAGTCGTGGACCTCGGTTTCTCCGAGATCATCCGCTTCACGTTTGCTTAAACGCCTTAGCCCTCCTTTCACATGGTCAAACAGGACCCCTCAGCAGGTAGAAACTGGTACGTGGTTCACACGTATTCGGGTTACGAGGACAGCGTCAAAAAGTCTATCGAGCAGCGCTCAGAGACCTTTGGCATGAAGGACTACATCTTCACCGTTGTTGTTCCGAAGGAAAAGCAAATTGTTTTCAAGCGTAACGAGCCTGTGGAAGAAGAGCGCAAGCTTTTCCCGGGTTACGTCCTCATCGACATGATCGTGACGGACGAAAGCTGGTACATGGTTCGTAACACTCCAAACGTCACTGGTTTCGTCGGTTCCGGCAACATTCCGGTTCCTGTAACACCAGAAGAATTTGGTGTCGTCGAGCGCCGTATGGGCGAAGAGACTGCGAAGTTCAAGAGTGACTTCCAGGTTGGTGATCTTGTGGTCATTATTGATGGTCCATTCAAGAACTACGAAGGTGCTATCGATGCCGTAGACGTGGATAAGGGTAAGCTCACAGTCCTCGTTCTCATTTTCGATCGCGACACTCCAGTGGAACTTGATTTCACTCAGGTGCGCAAGAAGTAGAGGCAAACCCTTAATCTGCTCTACAACGGAAACGGTTTCACTTCCATTGTTCTTTGTGCTCTTGGCATGGACAATTTGCCGTAATTTCCTCATCCCTCTTTTCATGCGCGCTTCCAAACTCATTTCATTCGCAGTCGCTCTCTCGACCATCATCCCCTCTTCTGCATTTGCATTGGAAGGTATCGGTCCTCGTGTGACGGTCACTGGCATCGTGCAGGAAATTAATATCAGCTCGCAACAAGCGTTCAGTGAAGAGGGTGGCGAAATCGTCATGAAAGCCAGTAACGGACAGATCGTGAATATTGTTCTCACAAAAGACACTCAGATCATTTCCGAGGGACGTCTCAGCCGTAAGTACATGATTCCGGCAAACGTCGTCGTTGGTATGCAAGTGAGAATTCGCGGATGGAGAGTAAACAGCAACTCTCTCACGGCATCACTTCTCGTCATCATGAACATTGAACTCAACCCTGTTCTTTCGCAGAACGGAGTGCTCACAGCGATCAATGGAAATCAGGTCACTATTCTTTCTGCTGATGGGCAGAATCGCACGTACTCTGTGACCAATGAAACAGAGGTGAACTTGAACTACACGTTGTACGGATCTGATGCTCTCACACTCGTTGGTAAGCAGGTTCTTTTGACTCTGAACCCAAGTAATCCGACATTGGTACGCATTATTCGTATCACTGGCAATAAGCCGTTGGAACGTACGGCAAAACCGACGACTATTGATCTGGGGGTCAGGACGATAGACTAGTCGTTCGCTTTCGCATGAGTCCGGATAGCGCAGAGCCAAGGAAGATCGTTTGGCAAACCTGCCCAGAAACGTACGCCACTGCAAGCGCATAAATGCCGAGTGACGGAAGGAGTAGCGTGCCTACTCCAACTGCCGCCGTTCCACTCACGACAGAACTGAGTGCCGGCCAACCTGTGTTTTTCAGAGCGTAGAACGTGCGAAGAATAATATGGTTTGTACTCTCAAACGGAACTGCGAAAGCGTAGATAAGAAGTGCACGAATGAATGTGCCGGATACCGTAGGACCAAGATGCATGAGCCACGCAGCAACATGCGACATCAGCGCAAGGCACACTGCACCGGGCAATGCGAGTGCAAGGTTGAAAAGAAGACTCTTCTTCACCTGTCCTGAGAGCTTATCCATGTTCTTGAGCGCAGCGGATTGACTGAGTGCTGAGAACGACGACTGCGCGATGGCGATGCCGACGATGCCAGGAATGACGGATTCGAAATTACTCGCAAATTGGTTGAGCGCGACCATTTGATTTCCTAGGCCAGATGCCAGACGGTCAAGAAGCAGAAGCTGTAGCTGAAGTGCTCCAAGTGCTGCCATACGCGGGACGATGAGTAGCCCCATGTGCGTGAGTTCGCTGTGAAAAAGACTGTGCCTGTCAGCTCTTATCCGAAAGCCAACGCGGTAAACTGCGACTGCGCGAAAAATGAGATACAGAATGGTTCCAATGACAGTTCCGATCATGGGGCCGAGAGCGCCAAAGTGTGGTGTCAGGAAATACGTTCCAAGGATCGTGCCAGATGCCCAAATGATGGGAGTCAGGCCGTACATCCAATATCTCTGCACTGCGATGAGGTACTGTCCGAGAGCGTTTCCAAACACAAACAAAAAGTTTGTGAGGAGCGCGATACGACCAAAGGTGATGTAGAGCTCTAGGCTCTCTCCTTCAAATTTCACCATGTGCGTCGCGAGCACAGGAAAGAAAATTGCCGCTATGAGTGCAATGACACCGAACACGAGCGAGAACATGAACATCGTGCTCGT
>JAYTPR010000179.1:0-4393 GCA_043747095.1 Candidatus Peribacterales bacterium | reverse complement strand
GAATCTCAGAATCGATGAGCACTTTGCAGCGCAAGACGGAGCCATCCGTTACAAGTCGCGCTCCGGCACCATGGATGTCCGCGTATCGATCATCCCGATCATTGACGGTGAAAAAGTGGTGATGCGTCTTCTGTCGGAATACGTGAGAAACCTGACACTCGCCGATCTCGGATTCTCCGATCATTACCGAAGCATCCTCGAAAAAGCCGCGAATAAACCGTTCGGCATGATCCTCACCACGGGTCCGACCGGAGCCGGAAAATCGACAACGCTCTACGGACTTCTGAAAATGCGTAACCGTCCCGACGTGAACATTTCCACAGTCGAAGATCCGGTGGAGTACAAAATTCCAGGCATCAACCACATCCAGATCAACATGGGAACCGGACTCACCTTTGCAAAAGGCCTCCGCGCACTTGTTCGTCAGGACCCGGACATCATCCTCGTGGGTGAGATCCGTGACCCCGAGACCGCATCCATCGCTGTAAACGCTGCGCTCACAGGTCACCTCCTCTTCTCAACACTCCACGCCAATGACTCTGCAACAGCAGTGCCACGTCTCATTGAAATGGGTATTGAGCCATTCTTGCTCGCATCCACACTAGAAGTGATCGTAGCCCAGCGCCTTGCACGCAAGGTCTGCCCAAACTGTCGTTTCAGCTTCACTATTCCGGCGGCTGAAGCACGAACACTGTTCAAGGGCGCCGATCACTATTTTATCAGCAACGAACCGGTTCACTTGTATCGCGGAAAAGGCTGCGACGCATGCGGCAACACGGGTTACCGCGGACGCATTGGTATCTATGAACTTTTGGAGATCAATAAAGACATGGAAGAACTTATCGTCAAAAAATGTAACAGCACGGAACTCCTTCTGAAGGCACGTGAACACGGATTCATGTTCCTCTTCGAGGACGGACTCGATAAAGCCAAGGCCGGTCTCACGACAATCGAAGAACTCATGCGCATCTCTGCTCCACCGGAGGAGATCTATTTCCTCAAAGAAAATAATGCAAAAAAAACATCCAAATCCAAAGGTAAGTAAGGAGCCTGAGCACATGCTCGGAATTCTTGCGCCCCCTGAACCTGCGAAAGCAGAGGCTCCGGCTGTGGAAAAAGTTGCAGAGGCAGCCCCGAAAGCAGAAGCCACTGTAATCGCAGCAGTAAGCGAAAAAACCGCAAAGATGACAGCTGCTGACAAGAAGAAGGAGAAGACAGATGCAAAGGCAGCAGCCAAAGTCGCTAAGAAAACGGAGCTCGCAGGCGGCGCTCCTATCGTGCGAAAAAAGTCCGGACTGAAACAAATCCTGGACGGCATCGGCAACATCGGACTTGGACGAGAGAAAGCTCACTTCGTCGAAAACTTGGCAATCCTGCTCAACTCCGGACTGACGGTTGTCGACGCGCTCAAAACTATCGCGCTAGAAATCCGTCTGAAGCCGATGAAGAAACTCGTCGGTCGCATCATCGATGAAGTCGAGAGTGGTATCCCGCTGTGGATGTCGATGGATAATCAGAACTTCTTCTCGACGTACGCTCTCGCTCTCATTCGCATCGGTGAAGAGTCCGGATCACTCAGTAAGAACATGGAGTACCTCGCGGTACAGCAAGAGAAGGATCGCTCACTTCGATCAAAAGTGAAGATGGCCATGATCTATCCGTCCATCGTCATCGTGCTCACGGCCATCGTGACACTCGGTCTCGCATGGTTTGTGCTCCCACAACTTGTGGGCGTGCTTCTGTCTCTCAATGCAGAACTCCCGCTCAGCACCCGCGTCATTATTTGGGTCGCTAACTTCTTCAAAGCAAACGGTATCGTCGCAGTTCCACTGACATTTGCTGGCATGCTTTTTGTGTGGCTCATTTGCCGCTTCACGGGACTCAGAGGCCCTACACAGCAATTCATCTTCAAAATTCCCGGCATCGGGACCATGGCGAGATCCGCAACCATTGCGCGTTTCGGCGTGATCCTCGGATCACTCTTGAAAGCTGGTGTGCCACTCGTCGAGTCCATCAAATCGATGGCCGAAGTGACGGACACGGTCTACTATCGAAAATTTTATTTCAAGCTCGCAAACGAGATCGAAGTTGGCCAATCATTCGCGGCAGCGTTCGCATCTATAAAAGATACTAAGAAACTTCTACCAGCTTCCGTCCAGCAACTTATTATTACGGGCGAAAAATCCGGTAGAATATCAGACATGCTCATGCGCGTTGCAGATATTTATGAGCGGAAAGCGGAAGACGCTGCACAGCGTCTGCCGGTTGTTTTGGAACCGATGCTCCTCATTTTTATCGGAGGATTGGTAGGCACCATCGCGTTTTCTATTATCGTTCCTATTTACTCCATTGTCGGCAACGTCGGCCGATAAACACCCATATTTTTCCCTCTCTTCTTTATGCGTAACGTTACGCGCTCCAAGCATAACCGCACGGCTAACCGTCGCGGATTTACGGCCATCGAGCTTGTGCTCGCTATCGGACTTATGGCGGCTACCGCCGGAATCACGATTCCGATGTACCGTCAGTTCCAGGTCTACTCTGATCTGGATACCGCAACCGAGCACTTGGTGCAGGCGGTGCGCGCGGCGCAAACGCTCTCGCAGACTGGAAAGTTTGACTCGGTCTGGGGAGTCTATTTCCCGGACGGCACGCTCTATGCCGGTGAAAACTATGCATCGAGAAACAGTGAGAAAGATGTGAGCTTCCCTCTCCCAGCATCCATCGAGACGGACGGACTCACGGAAGTATCATTCACTCGTGTGGATGGACTCCCGAACGCAACAGGTACGACCTGCGTCTACTCCGGAGCAACGGATGCATACCGCACCATTAGTATCGACAACAACGGCGTACTCGCCATCAGCAAAGTCCTCAAAGGATTCTGTAGCGGGCAATTCGGAGAGTCATCTGGTGCAACGTCAGGAAGTACTTCCGGCACGACCTCGGGTACCACATCAGGCACAACGTCAGGAACCACGTCTGGTACGACGAGTGGCGAAACATCAGGCTCCACCAGCGGTACGACGTCGGGAACCACGTCTGGTACGACATCAGGAACAACCTCTGGCTCTACGTCTGGCGAGACATCAGGCTCTACGTCAGGAACCACGTCTGGTACGACGAGTGGCGAAACATCAGGCTCCACCTCGGGTACGACATCAGGGACAACTTCAGGCACGACATCTGGTACGACGAGTGGTACGACCTCGGGTACTACTTCTGGTACGACGAGCGGTGAAACGTCAGGCACTACTGGCGGCACGACCTCCGGTACATCCGGCGGAACAGGCGGCGGCGAACTGCCATGTGATGTGCGTTACCAGCTTGGTAACGGCGCAGCTCTGGAGACTGCCGGAACGAACGACGTCACTGTCAAAGTTCTCGGTACGTCCATTACGTACGGCGCCGGCGGACCGAAGATCGATGTTCGCGTTTCCGCTTCTACAGATAGCGGTACAGAATGGTCCGACCTTTTTAGCGGCAGAGCTGTCGTCAGCAATGACTCACAGACACTCGCGAACCTTCCAGATGGATCGCCGATTACGCTCCGTTTCAACGGACGTTATTCCTGGCTCTTCAACAAAACCTACACTTCGAACGGAAACGACGGACACACCTATGCACTGCGTAATGGTGATTCGCTCCCGAAGTACAAACCTTTCGATAACCAAGCTTCGCTCGAATCATTCCTGAAGGGTGTCATCGGTACGAACGGCAAAGTATCGATCGGCCCGAAAGACGTACTCTTCCTCGTGGAGCTCGGCACGCTGGATTCTCAGGCTTCAGACTTCCAAGACGTCGTCGTCCTTGTGACATTCACGGAGAAGCCACAGACCTGTACCGATTCTTCCAAGGCTCGCGTGAAATTGCACTTTGATCGCTTGGCAAATACCGGAAACGGTAACTTGAAAAAAGCGATCTACGTTGGACCGAATGCACTCGCCTTCTCCGAGAATCAGTGGATTCCACTCAAAGATAAGAACGGCACGATGATCATCGATAGCGGCATCGTCGAAGACGTGAAGGGTATCGCATTCCAGCGCGGTGCTGGATGGATTCGCATTATCAACCATGGTTCGCATGCAAACAGTAGCGGTAAAGAAATTGCCGACGTCGGCGTGTCGTTCAATCACGCGTACATCACCTCTACGGTGAACGAGGTCGACAACAACGCATCGGAAAATCCGACCGATGGCCAAACCGATGACACCGCAAACGGTGACGAATTCGTCCCGGGACCAAACGTGAAGTTCATGACATTCAAAACCCGCACTACGACAGCTGACGACGGTGTCATTCTCTATTGGTCCGAGGGCAACCCAAGTGATGCAAGCTCCTCTAGTTCCTCGAGTTCCTCCAGTTCATCTTCCTCCGCTGCGGCAGTGGACTC
>JAYTPR010000178.1:0-1615 GCA_043747095.1 Candidatus Peribacterales bacterium | reverse complement strand
CAAAGTGCAGAAAGAGCTGAAGCACATTCATGTGGAAGCAGAAGCATCAGGCGTGCATGTTGTTGTCTCGGCTGCCATGGAAATCATCGACATTACCGTTGGTCCTGACGTTGCTCGTGAAAAAATCGGCGAGCTTCTGAAAGACGCTCTCAACCGCGCCATGAAGAAAGCCCAGATCGTCTCCGCAGAACGTATGCAGGGAGTGATGGGTGAGCTCGGACTCGGAGTGAAAGGCTAATCACGCTCTATGCGTCGCATTCTCCTTATTCTCGTCATCGGCGTGCTCGTGTTTGGATTGTGGTTCCGTCACGCCCTTTCGCCTACAGATGCATCAAACACGAAAGAAGAATCTTTCAGTGTAGAGTCTGGTCAGTCAATCGGTATCATTGCCGCCAATTTGGAAGAGAGGGGACTCATCCGTTCTCCGTGGGCGTTCAAATGGTACGCACGCATCACGGGAGTTGCAGGAAAACTGCAGGCAGGTTCCTTTGCTGTCAGTCCATCTGCATCATCGTCTGAGATCATCGACATACTGCATTCCGGCAAAACTCAAGAATTCTTTGTCACGGTTCCCGAGGGGTATACCGTCGCAGATATTGATAAGCTTATGGCGGCAAAAGGACTCGGAAAACCTGGTGACATTATTGACTGTGCGTTTCGGTGTGACTTTGAAACATTCGACTTTCTACCGCTCAAGGCGGCAGGAATGCGTGAAAAGGGGATTGGTTCCAGGTTAGAGGGATATCTCTTCCCTGAGACATATTCGGTATCGCCTACCGAGTACAACCCAAAGTTTTTCCTTGAGCGCATGCTTGGTACGTTCCGAAAGAAGATTGTGAACGGTCATGAATCAGAGATAGCAGCCTCCGGCAAAACTCTGCATCAGGTTGTGACCATGGCTTCGCTTGTGGAAGAGGAGTCACGACATGATGAAGAGCGAGCGCAGGTTGCAGGAATTTTGTGGAAGCGCTTAGAGAACAGAGTCGTTCTCGGTGTGGATGCCACCACTCGTTATGTTTTGGGTAAGCGTACGGAAGTTCTGACAAAAGCAGACGTCGAGACGGATTCCGCCTACAACACACGTCGAACGCAGGGGCTTCCGCCATCTCCTATCGCAAATCCTGGTGAGTCAGCCATCACCGCAACGCTGTCACCAAAAGAATCTCCGTATTGGTATTACTTGCACGACAAAACCGGCGTCATTCGCTACGCCGTGACGAATGACGAGCACAACGTGAATAAGGCGAAGTATTTGGGACGCTAAAAATGGCCTTTTGACACTGTCTGAAGCCTCAAAATACCTTCTTTCAAGAGCATTTTTGTGGTATAATCTTGAGATTATATCCACACATATTTGATCACCAAAAAAAACATTCTCAAAGGCTGCATCGCACTCCTCGTTATTGAGCGGATTGTGAGTGGAATTTTCAGATCCGAGATTCGAGCGTACGTCATGGAGGCTATGTATTCGCTTCATGGTTTTTTTACGCTTGCTGCCGCAATTGCGTTTTTGCTCACTGCGCTTGTCGTGGAATGGAATACGATTCTTCGTTATCGAGGTATCGAGACCGTGTCACTTGGAGACATTGAGAGATATCACCCACGACTACCCGGC
>JAYTPR010000177.1:0-1581 GCA_043747095.1 Candidatus Peribacterales bacterium | reverse complement strand
ACACACATAACATTTCGTACACAAAAACTTACACCCCCACAATGTCGAATTCGATTCTGCGATTGCAGGATGTCCGACGTCTCCTCCGCTCAGCGGAAGAGTACGAGCTCAGTGCTGAGGCGGTGCAGCGTTTGAAGTGGTTCCAGTACAACCTCGAACATGACGGCAACGTGAGTCTCACGTGTCGTCACTTTGGTATTTCGCGTTCGACATATCTGCGTTGGGCCGAGCGTTTTGATGCAACGGATATTCGCACACTCGAAGAATTTTCACGTCGTCCACACACAGTACGTCTGCCAGAAACTGATGCACGCACGGTGGAGATCATCAGGAAAATCCGCATGGAGAAGCCGTTTTTTGGCAAAGAAGCTGTCACGCAGATTTTGCAACAGGAACACGGCATCACGCTCTCGTCCTCCACAGTCGGCCGCATCATCAAGCGTCATAGCTTGTTCTTCGCGCCGACAGAATCTCACCTCAGTAAACGCTCAGCTTCAGAGGAGTCTTCGACTCTTCGTCTTCCAGTTCCTGAAAAAATTTCAGGAGAAGGGGAGGCGGATATCGATGATCCATTCCTTTCACTCGCTTCCGGCATCACGTCATAACCATGCGACGCACTTCCGTCAGCATCGGCATCCTCAGAGTGAGCGTCCTGCTCACCGCAGCTCTGTGGGCTGGCACTGTGTCGGCTGACGTCAGTCCGTCGTACACACTTGTGAATGATTTCTCGAACGCAACCACAAACAACGGAGGTAGCTCAACAAGCTTCATCCTTGCCGAAGGACAGCAGACCTGGAACCAGAAGCCGCTCTCGGGCACGAACTATCAGATCGTTCTGCCGGGCGGTGGATACGGAAGCACGTCTTCGTCTTCGTCTTCATCCTCAACATCGTCATCCTCCTCTTCCTCTTCTTCTAGTAGTGGCGGAGGTGGCACGGCAAGCAGCTCGTCCTCCAGGCCGACTGGAAGCCGCGGTGACCGCGCGGGCTCCTCTGCATCATCTGCATACTCCAGCTCCACGTCTGTCGCTTCCTCTTCTACTTCATCCGTCACGACTGACCACGGTGCGGCATCGTCTGATGGAAGCACCACGCAATCTTCCGCATCTTCTGACGGCGGCGTGACACAGACTGATGATGGCGAAGGATCGATCGAAACAATTGGCAGCACGGAGAAGTCGCGCTTTGTGTACTGGTCTGCCGAACGCTACTGCACCATCCATGAGGCAGAAGTACTCTCGTTCTTCGAATCTCATGAAGCCGTGTGCAAGCTGCATGCGTCTGCAGTCCGCATGACAGATGCAGGACTGCGTCTCTCACTCACCTTCTTCTGGCTCCTCCTTATCCTGCTCTGTATTTGCCTCGGTATTTGCGCGCACTACAGCGCGCACAAGGCTAGAAACAGCCTGGCAAAAGCCATTCTCCGCGCCATCGGATACGTCACGCATTTCACAGCGATGCTTCTGATCGTCTTCTCGATCGCTGGCATCGTGCATGCGGCGCAGACAACTCCGAACACGCATATCTACAACGGCAGACTCCTTGATAGCAGCGGCAACGCAGTGACGAGCTCCACATCAAT
>JAYTPR010000176.1:0-8384 GCA_043747095.1 Candidatus Peribacterales bacterium | reverse complement strand
ATGTATGTATGCCTCTGTGCAGGATTCAGCATATCGACAAGCGCTAAACGCTGCCTCCATGAACCGAGCGGCCACTCTGTTCCATTATGGTCAAACGTCGTCTTGGACATGGAATCTGGAATCTTCAATGCTGCTGCAGCCTTGAAATGGTTCACGACACTGCTATAAAGATCCTTATGTGTCGTCGAAATTGTTTCAGCTCTTCCTTTGAAAGCTCGAGAATACAATCCATCAAGCTGCTGACTCACCCATGATTCAATAGTGGTAAGTGATTCTGGTTGATTGGCAAGCGTGTCTGCCTGCTCTTCCATCAGTTTTTGATAACAGAATGTTACGAGAGACGTGCGCATTTTTTCAAAGACAGTCGCATTCTGCAAAATGCGCTCATCGGAACCGATGATCACGACACAGCCACCCTCTCCTGCCCTTGCCTCACTCTCCCCTAAATACGGAGCAATGAATGAAAGAGCATCCGCGCGTTCGCCTGGAGACAGAATGCCAACCATGACCAAAATATCGAGTGCTTCAGCATTCCCTAAAAATGCAGCAAGCGAAGCGTACTGCATCGCAATTGTCGAAATTTGCTCAGGCGTCCTGCGTGGTGTTGCCGGCACCGTACCATTTCGATTGGTCGCAAGTGATGGAACAACGTCTCGTAAGGGTATGGCAGAAAAACGCGGTCGCAACACTCTCATAAGATCGCCAAAAATCTCTATTCGTTCTTCTTGTATCGCCCGTACAAGATCCTGATCTTGTACTCGCGCTGCTATCCAAGGGTTGAGCACATTACAGAAACTACCTTGTCGTAATTCTTCAAGAGGATGATTTGCAAACGTTGTAAAGAAATCAGCGCGCAACTGGCTGATGATCTGAGCATGTTCCGGAAAACGAGTCAGTAACGCTGGCATACGCCTTTCAATGATCGGGCCGATGTCATTATTGATAGAAATTGGCATGGCTTAGTGAGAAGATTGGATACGAAGAGCAAGTAATTGGCGCAGAAGCTGAATGTGATCACCACTGTCTTGCAATGTTTCCATAGCATGCAGATCTCCCGCCTGCGCATTTTCGATGAGTTGCTTGATCATTGCCGACAATGCCACCTGCTGTTCTTCGATGTAACGAACGGCATCGGGTAGGCCAAGCAAACGAACCTGACGCTCTTGCTCTGCCTTGCGCAGAACTCCACGATTTCTCGTTTCCGTAAACTGCTGCACGGCAGAATCTAGACGTGGAAAAACTGAGGCAGCAGACGTTTGATCTCCGACTACCGGGCCACGATCTGAAACCCCCATGTCTGAAACGAGCAGTTCAGCTGCATCAATCGTCGGCTGCAAAAATGTCGAAAATGCTTTTTCCAGCATCGCCTCATGATCTTCCTTCGTAAGGAAGTCATTTTCCTGAGTCTGGGACTCACCCATTCGTATCATTGTTTGCAGGGCGATTTCCTGCAGCTGCGCAGAGGACGGTGCGGATTCAGGGGCGATAACTCGCGAGACTTCTTCGCTGATAATGCTCGTGCATGCCGTAGAAAATCTCATCACTTCAGCGTGGATATCTTCAATATGAGCCTGATTCAGAGTCGTAATTTTCCCAGAAAACATCGTGGTGACAGCCATCTCTAAGGCAGTCGTCATCAATTTCTCTACGTATAGAGCCGCTTTATCACGAGGAATGTCTGCTGCTTCCATTGCCTCCTGCAAAGGATCAATTGGCTTAGCGAGCGGTTCTTCAATCTGTGAAGCGCTTTCAGTGTCAGATGATGGCTGGTCACTCACATGCGAAGTCTCTTCATTAGAAGAGTCAACAAGCGCTTCTGGAGAGATGGGAATACCGAGGCTCTCTGACTCACTCTCATGAGGTTGAGCATCGGAATGAGGATCAACAGATGAAGCAGCAGTACTTACCCTAGCCTCAATATCAGCGAACCACGGCCGAAGAAAGTGCTCTGAAATATACGTCCTCAGAGTCTCAGCATGCGGTCCTGTTAAGCTCTGAATGGCGAACCCGAACCCAGCTTTTATTTTTTGGTACTGTAAAATAGTACTGATCGGCCCATCAAACTCTCCAACAACAGTCTTTGCAAGTCGCCTGAAACGTGAAAGGAGGGGTATGACAATAGCGAGAGGCTTGGTTTCTATACCAAGAGTTTCACCAATGGCTCTATCCTCTTTCACGGTCTTAAATATTTCTTGAATCTTAGCTTCCAGAACCGTCGGATTGAGATTATCAATGAGATATAATCCTTCCTCGAAATTTTCTGGCAACGAATTTGAAAACGTCGTATCTGCAGTCCAAATAGAGGCATCTGGGAGCTGATCGTAACCACGAGAGAGCATCGGCTCTTTCTCCGGCTCGACAGTTACTGCTTGTTTTTTGGTAGTAGCATGCGCAGGAAAAAACTTTTCTAAAACTCTATCCAATGCCTTGGGAAGTGCAGCGATCATCTTGTTATACTGTGAAATCGCACCTGGTGCTGATCGTCCAACAATATTACTGACTGCTTGCTCAGAATTTACCCGCTGAAGGATGAGGAATTTTGCCTGAAGAATATCAATTTTTTCTGGCATGGCTTCTATGAATGCTTTGCCGATATCCGTAATGGACTGTAGTTGATTAAAATCCTGACTCGTATTTTGAAAACGGGCAGATTGTTTATCAAAAAATTGCTTCAGCATTGACTGAAAAACTTGCTCCAAGGCTTCGGTAAAATCTTTGAGACTCACTGTTGGAATCCGCAATGTCTCCTGAATCAGGGAGAAGAATACCTTCGCCCCTATCTCTATGTCTAAAAGAGCATCCATCTCTTCCTTTGATAACTTCCTGCTCGGTAAAGCATTATTATCATTCAAGATTTGAGCAATATCAGAGTCGCATGACGAATTCTGGATACGAGGTAATGCAAAGTAACAACATGCAGTCAAGGATTGTAGGCAGTCATAATTCTCCACAGTAATTATTTCAGGGAGTTTCTCTTTATCCATCTGCCACAGTTTAGGAATATGACTTACCTCATTTGCTGTTTTTGAAAACACTAGTTCTTCACACAAAAGAATCAACTGATCCCTTGTGATCGAAGGAGATGACGTCTCTCGCTCTGATGGAGGTTGCGGATCTGCGGCAGCAATACGTGGACTATCTGTAAAAAGTGGGTTTCCGGGGAAGAAAACCATGGCTGTCTCACTGAGTGCTTTCGCATTACTTTCATAAGTCTTACGAATAGCTTGTAGATGAGGAATTCTTGACTTCTTACAATGCTCAAGAATGCCGATCCTATATTGATTCAGTTTACTGCGATACCAATCAAACATTTCGGGAGTGATATCATCAGGCAGCAAGCTTTGAGAAAGAACTTGAAATGAACGATCTAGCGTAAAAACCAGCCGGTGCTCCTGTTGATACTGAGGATTACTGAAAATATAAGCCTGCATATCATTTCGTATCTCAGGCGACAGCAATTGAATTTTTGGCTGTACGTGAGTAGCAATGTCTTTCCACGAAGCAACTGCGACAGGAAAAGATTCTTGCAGTTTTTCAAAAACTACCTGTATGGCAGTGCGGTAGTCATATACCGCTTCAATTCGATTATCTTTTTCAGAAAAATTTTCTTGACCATGATATACGTGAGCAAAAATTTTCTCTACTGCAACCTTCAAAATTTCCAAAAAAATCTCAGCAATCTGCTCACGAGATGTAATAGGATCAGGAAGCTTAGCTATGAAACGATTGATCTTCTCAGCGATGGCACTATCAACTTTAGCAAGCTCTGAACGCAAGCCCCGGTCATATCGTTGCTGTTGTCGAAGAGTCTCCGCTCCTTCCACAGCCGATGTAAATATCGCTTTTAAGAGTTGTTTCGAGATCCCTACTGACCCACTCTCATTTGTTACAGTGGGTATATGAACTGAAGCGTCTGATGTCGTCTCTTCATCACTTTTTCCTCTCATAAGACGATATTCAAGCCGTTTGATATATCTCCCCAATAATTCTGCCTCTACTGTATGGCAGCTCCGCATAAAAGCATTTTTCTCAGTCTTGACGCTATCTTGCACGGTTTTGAGAGACTTTCTCAGAGGCTGCAAGTCTCGTATAGATCTAAGGGGGTCAGGGCAATCCGTAACGACTGCTGCTGCTAAGCCCACAATGCTCGCATTTCTCTGTGCCTTTATTTCTGGCACCGAAGGAGCAAAACGAAGTGTGCTCAGCATCTCAACCATGTCCTCTTCCATATGAACGATATCCGATATGATTTCATATCGCGTTATTGTTCCTGCTTCTGAATGCCTCAGATGCTGAGGAAGTTGTGTGACAAATTGCGTCGTCAAGGCATCAAACTTTGTAGACAGAAGAGACATACACCACGCTTCAATCTTTGATGGAGCAGGAAAACGTTCCTCAGGATTTACCATCCCCTGATGCAAATGCTCTAATGGAAAGAAATCAAGCGCCGTCCTCAGAACTGAGGGGCAGCAATTTTCAGCGCATGGGCAATAGATACTTGCATACATTCGCAGTATTTCGGCAATAGCGTCCTTTTTCGCAGGATGCTTTTTTTCACCCTCCTCCACAATCTCCAAAAAAATACTGGCTAGCTGCTTCGAAAGTGTATTGCGAATACCAACGTTATTTTCTTCTTTGGCAATAACGCCAGTTGATGCATCGCGTTCAATAGTCACTACCCCTGGATTTTGAGAAACTTTCTGTAGGCGTCCCTGAAAATCAGTGGTGACCCTTGCAAGCACCGACGCCATTTCAGGTGACGCTGTTGCCGGATCAATACGTCGAACAATCAGACCATCATCAGCAGTAGCAGCAAGATTGCCCACCTGCTCAGCTGCTTTCGCAGCATCAGGGGAGGTTTCGCCTGTGCCTGGAAGATTTTGAGCCTCGGAAAGCATTCTTTACAAAAAGGTAAAGTATTTTACTATATATCTTTTACATGCACAAGAGGTCTAAATGGCATACAGAAGCCACACCAAGAACCCTGTGCTATCATTCTGATATATGAAGGTTCTTCTGTACTACAAATACGTGGCCGTGCCTGACGCTGAGATGGAAACACTCCGTCACCGTGCGCTGTGCCAAAAATTGGATTTGAAAGGCCGTATCTTGATCAGTAGCGAAGGCCTCAACGGCACCTGTTCAGGAACGGCAGATAATATCGAAAAATATAAAGCAGCGATGAACGCACATCCCCTCTTTTCAGGGATCGCATTTAAAGAATCCGAACATCCAACACATGCATTTGCAAAACTCTTTGTGAGGCACAGGCTGGAGGTCGTGACACTGCGAGCCGGTATAGAGGCCGCAAAAGCTGCGCCGTACATCACGCCAGAAGAACTGCATGCCGAACTTGAACGCGGAGATAATTTGGTACTCATCGATATGCGCAATGACTACGAAGCAGAGATCGGCAGGTTCAGAAACGCCGTGACGTTACCAATGCGAAACTTTCGCGATTTGCCTGAGCACATGCCTCATCTTAAAAAATATGAAGGACGGAAAGTCGTCACGTACTGCACGGGCGGCATCCGCTGTGAAAAAGCCTCTGCACTGCTGAAAGAGCACGGCTTTGGCGATGTTAGGCAACTGGAGGGTGGCATCGTGAAATATTGTGAAGCGTTTCCAAACGGACACTTTGACGGCAGTCTCTTCGTCTTTGACGATCGGAGAGCCGTTCGCTTCCCTGGTGCGCGTACGAAGACGTACGTATCAAGCTGCTCATTCTGCAAGTGCGAAACAGATAGACAAATCGATTGTCGGGATCACATTTGTCACTCTCTTGTGGTGTGCTGCGAAGCATGTGAAAAGGCAAATAACGGTTACTGCAAGAAGCACGACAACGTCGGTGCTCCAGCACTCTAGTTGTCCTTACTGAGAAACCTGCAACGTAACCGGAATCGACAGCTCTCCGGATCCGAAGGTTTTGAGACCGAATGCCAAACCGATGGCATCTCCGTTTTCATCGAAGTGGAATGTACCTGTAAGACCGGTGTGGGGCTTGAGGGCATGTAACCGATCATGTGCTGTTGTTGACGGCCCTCCTCTCAGCGCATCGAATGTGACCATGGCGGTATCAAAACCAAGTGCAGACAAGTACAGAGATTGCCTTGGTGTTTCAAAACGCCTGCGGAAACTATCTGCAAAATCTTTAGCAGCAGGAACTGACTCATTCAAATCTGGCAATGAGAGCACTTTCATGCCTTCTACAGCATCAGGGGCAAACTCTCCCAGAGTTTCTGAGTCAGCCGCATCTGCTCCTATAATCTGCTGTTTCATACCAAGTGCGCGTAGTTGTTTTGCCATCTCGGCTACCGTTGTATCCGTCTGTCCGTTCGCGATGAACACATCAAAATCGATCTTCTGCAGTTTCTGAAATAAGACACGAAAATTTTTCGTATCTGCAGGAGTTACTTCATCAAACACAATCCCCACTCCTTCGGGCAGATGTGTTATCAGAGACTCTCTGATGGTCTGAGGAAAAGCAGTATTTTCAGTCATAATGGCAACTTTCTGGAGTCCTGCATTTTTGATGTATCCACCAATCGCTTTGCCTTTGATGCTATCGCTTGGCGTCATCCTAAAAATATACCGCCCTGCTGTCGTGATACTGGCATCGGAACTCAGTGGTGATACAAGGATAGTTTTGGCAGCTTCTGCAAGCGGTACCGCCGCCAGAGTTTCCGGATTACACACTCCCCCAATGACCGCTACAACGTGATCAACATTGATGAGCTTCTGCATGGCAGTCGTGGCAACAGAGCCAGAGCAACCTCCATCCTCTGCGATAAACTCAATCTTTTTACCATCGATACCTCCTGCAAGATTCACCTGATCAACCGCCATGCGAATACCATTAAGGATATCGACACCGTACGCAGCAGCATTGCCGGAGAGCGGTCCTAGGTAACCGATGCGAATGGTTTCAGACGGTGCGCTGGAGCACGCAGTAAGAAGTAGGAGCAGAGCGGACAAAAGAAACGACCTCTTCATGGATGCGCGGGAAAATGCAGACAAAGAAATACTAGTGTCTCCGTCGATATGTCACAACTCGCGTGGACATCTTTTCGCTAGATTGCGATCAAAAGACTTTGCACACGAAAAAAAATACGTACGATAACACCATGCATACCCTATACGTCTCATCCCCCATTGGCATTCTGAAGATCACAGCAAACGATATGGTTATTACGGGCATCGAATCTGTATCGAAAAAGGGGAAGCAGCATCCAAATGCACTGACACGTCATTGTGCTGATCAGTTGGAAGCGTATTTCAAGCGGAAAAACACCCACTTCTCAGTTCCGATGGAAGCGATAGGAACGCCGTTCCAAAAGAGCGTGTGGACGGCGATGAGTACAATTCCATTTGGAAAAACAAAGACCTACGCCGAGATCGCGCAGGAGATCAAAAAACCCAAAGCAGTACGTGCAGTCGGCAGTGCATGTGGGAAGAATCCGCTGCTCGTCACAGTACCCTGTCACCGTGTCGTCGGCTCACATGGCGGACTGGGCGGATTCAGCGCTGGTATCAAGAATAAAAAGCTACTCTTAGCTCACGAACAAAAAACTTAGGCCTAAGAGTGGAGGCTTACTCCGTCGGTGCCGGAGCTGGGTCTGCGGATTCGGTTGGCGGAGGAGTTTCGGTTGGAGGCTCAGGCGTAGGCTCTGGTTCAGATGGAGCAGAGCTGGAGGCTTCAGACGAAGCGGAAGAGCTCACTGAGGACTCCGATGATGCAGACGAACTGACAGAAGATTCACTCGACGATGACGACGATTCGGAGGAACTAACGGAAGATTCACTGGAAGACGATGACTCGGATGGACTGACAGAAGACTCGCTGGAAGAAGAGGATTCAGCTTCAGTTGGCGTTACAACGTAACCCTCTGGGAGGATCATGATCGGAGGCTCGTTATTTGGGTTGTAGGTAAAGAAGATATTGAGGTCAGGATGCTGCCAGACGAAACCATCGTGGTAACGAGCACAGCTGAGAGGGTGTCCTTCGGAATCAAGAACTGGATGACCCTGGATACAACCGTTCCAGACTGCGTCAGAGGACAGAGGCTGGTTGAGTGCGTTCACTGGGAAAGGAGTGAGTGGTGCGGCAGGAGCTTCACCGGATCCAATCACTGTCTGTGGTGCATCGGCAGACAGCGCGATGTAGGAGAATGTGATCTTCTCTTCTGCCGTACCTGCGATGCGAATCGTAAATCCTGTGGCTGTAACTTTCGTGACAGCGAACAGAACAGGAGTGTCAGGAGTAGCGGTAACGACTGGTGTTGTCGTCATCGGAGGATCCCAACGTACCGTGACGGAGGTGCCTGTCTTTGGAATGGCAGCAAAGCCTGCCTGACGGTTGCTGAGAACAAGTTCACCCTTGATGT
>JAYTPR010000175.1:0-2412 GCA_043747095.1 Candidatus Peribacterales bacterium | reverse complement strand
TGCATCCATACCAAAGGATCGTTCTTTGACAAAATAAAATAATAATTTATAATATTCGACTATGTCTCTCGATGGTCTCGCTACCGCTCTGTATCAACGAAAAGACGGTCAGCACGTCGTGTCTTCATCCGTACTTTCGAGCACGAGTGACGACAAGATTTTCATCGAACAATCCACACTCACGGACGTCGACCCCACATCCGAACATACGAATGCACGCGCAGCACTACTCACGGTACTGGAAGAAATTTCTTCTCGTCGTGCGCAGATAGAGGAGATTGGTGATGCAGCAATGCTCGTACCACTCACTATTGTCCACGGCGTTGGTGAACACCATGACCAAATAGGCTACTCGCGCATGATTCGTGATGCATTTCCAGAATACTTTTCAGGATCACGCGCTCCGGCCGGAAGCGTGCGTACCGTGAACGGACTCATGCAGCACCTGATGAAAGCGCATCACCAAGACCATGCGCCCGCACTAAAGGATGACGAACATACATCACAACTTGCACTACAAGATTTCACGCTCTTCCTGCCAGACGATCCGCATTTCACATCCGGATTGTATGTGACTCAGAGTGATAGAACGGCGAGTCCGCTCATCCAACAAATGCTCATAGCTGCGAGTACTGGAGACACCAAAGCTCGTGAGGCTCTCGTGGATATGGCAAAGAGTGATGCGAGACGCTACGCCGCTGATCTGCAGAAACGAGGGATTCTCGACTCCACGCGGTTTGTGCAATTTGGACTTCACTCGGATGAATTCAAGAAATCTGCTCGGTACACGTATCTGGAATTCTCAGACTTGAAAGACATCTTTGTCCACACTCTCATCTCATGGCTTTCTGAGCAGCACAATATCGCTATGAAAACTCCAAACGATGCTCCATCCCCTGCTTTTACGGATATCACGGCGACGTTTCTTGCGGATGTGTGGATGCTCATCCACTACCACCGAACAGGAACACCGAAAGAATTTAAGAATGTAGGAGCGAAGAGAAAGTAGAAAAACTTCAAAGACTTACATCTGAAATATGTTGTCGGCTACCACAAGTTCTTGTACTCCTCGATGTTGTCGTAGAGGAAGTACAGGTTACCGACGACCAGTATCCACGCAAAGGTAGCGGCGGGGCCAAAGAAGCTGCCATCGACCACGAGATGAAACAAGACGACGTTCACTGTCATCGGTAGTAAGACGAGTCCCGCGATGGCTGTGCGATTGAGGACGACGAGCACGAGACCCACGGCACAGGTAATGCCAATGAGCTGCATGATGTAACCGGAGGCCATGAGTGCCGACATGAAAGCCCAGCCTGCAGGGGAATACATATCAGCGGTAGGCGCTGGGAAAACACCGAGTGCGCCGAGGACGGGCATCACGAGTACGAGCGCAAGGAGCACACGGATAACGTTGTGAAGGATTTTCAGGAACATAGGTGAGAGGGAGGAATAGTCAGCAGTATATACCCGTGTATGAGCGGTCGTGTGTGCATTTTTTTGCTTATTTTCTTTTCGGCATCGGCACAAACATACTGGTGCGCTTCTTGTACGCCTCAAAGTCTGACCTCCCTGCATACTTCTTTTCAAGCATCGGTACACCAGAAACAAGCAAAATCAGCAGCGTCAGAAGTAGCGGCCCGATGATCGTGACGTAACCGCTCGGGAGAAATGCTGCACAGAGAAAAATCCCCCACCATTGCAGAACTTCTCCAAAGTAATTCGGATGCCTGGAATATGCCCAAAGTCCTTTATCCATAATCTTCCCTTTATTTGCAGGGTCTTTGAGAAATATTTTCAGCTGATGATCTCCAACGGATTCAAAGAAAAATCCAATCATCCAAATCACGACACCAATGAGATCGGTAACCTGAAGGCTCTTAGGTGCAGATGCATGAATAAAGAGAACCGGCAGAAGAATAATGAAGAGAAAGAATCCCTGCAGGAGAAAAATCTGCACGAAGCTTCGGAGATAAAAATATGTCCACGACGCTCTCCATGCAGCGTAGCGAGAATCTTCAGTCTTTCTGAGATTGCGACGAGCGATGTGCCACGCAAGACGCACGCCCCAGATCGTGACAAGAATGTTGACGAGGAGTGAGCGTTCAGAATGCGCCGAAAGCGCATACGCAAGCCAACTCATGACTACAAACCCAAGCCCCCAAGCGATGTCTGCAACGTCATTGCGTCTGAGCGCACACGCGATGAGAAACCACACGCTCATATAGAGAAAGAGCGCGAGCGCGATGATGGCGTACACGGACGTCATCCGATTTTCTGCGCAATGAAGTATGTGATAGTGGCGACACTCGCGGAAAGAACCGTACCCCATAGAAGATCAACAAGTGTGACAGCGAGCGGCCAGTTTTTTGCGACAGCAAGATTGGTGAGGTCATACGTTGCGTACGTCAC
>JAYTPR010000174.1:0-2221 GCA_043747095.1 Candidatus Peribacterales bacterium | reverse complement strand
AGCTTCTCGTCCTATAACTCGAGCTACTCCATGCCATACAGCTCGTCTGCGTATTCATCGTACAATTATTCCAGTTACTCGATGCCGTACTCGTCTTCGTCGTATTCCTCGTATAGCTCGAGCTACTCCATGCCGTATTCATCGTCTTCGTATTCTGCATACAGCTCCAGCTACTCGATGCCATATAGCTCATCCTCGTACTCTTCGTACAGTTCGAGTTATTCCATGCCGTACAGTTCATCTTCGTATTCCTCCTATAGCTCATCCAGTTATTCGATGCCGTACAGTTCTTCATCGATGTCTTCGTATAGCTCTTCTAGCTACTCGATGCCGTTTAGTTCATCGTCTTTCTCTTCCTATAGTTCAAGTTATTCGATGCCGTACAGTTCTTCTTCGATGTCGTCGTACAGCAGCTCAAGTTACTCGATGCCAACAAGCTCATCCTCGATGTCGTCCTTTAGTTCCTCGAACTACTCGATGCCAACAAGTTCATCCTCTATGTCTTCGTATAGCTCATCGAGTTATTCGATGCCATATAGCTCTTCGTCGATGTCTTCGTTTAGTTCTTCTAGCTACTCGATGCCGTTTAGTTCGTCCTCGATGTCGAGCTACTCCAGCGCTGCATCTGCTCCGTACGCTGCACTCATGAGCTCCATTGCGAGTTCTATGAATGTGCAGATGGCGCAGGAAGTGTCACCTGCACTCCGCAGTGAAGCGATGATCGCAATTCCAGACATGGCTCCAACGCAGGCAGCTTTGGCAGAACGCCTGACAACACAGCTCACACTGACACCGCAAGTCGCCACTCAGGTCTTCCAGTTTATTGCGACTGATCTTCCGACAATGCCGATGACGAGTCAGATCGCATCTGTCATGTTCAAGAGTTTTAAGTTGAATAACGGAAAAGAGCTCAAGGCAGCCAATCTCACACCGGCTATCGATGTGGACCCGAAGGACTGGTACGCACCAGTCATCGTGGAAGTGCAGATGCTCGGCATCATGCAGGGAAGTCCGGTGACTGGACTGTTTGAGCCTGAGCGCCTTATGAATCAGGCTGAGTTTGCAAAGACACTTGCGAATGCCGTCTCAAAAGTAGAGACAGCACCACACGCTGCGGCTCCAGTCAGTGGAGCATTTGACCGCTGGCCGACGTGGGCTACCAAAGCTGTCGCTGTTCTCAAGTCGTACGACGTTCCGACCACATTCTTCCGCGCAGATCCTGCCGAGTCCATCACGCGCCTGCAGTTGGCGCAGGGCATCGCAACTGTTCTCTTCGCAGATGATGACGTGAACACAGCGTCAGCCAAGTACTTCAAAGATATCAACGCTATCCCGATCCCACTTCGTGAGACTGTTCGTACGGTCTCCGCACTCGGCATCATGACGGGTGACGGAGCGACAGGAACGTTTGATCCATACCGCTTCGCCAACCGCGCAGAAGTCGCCAAAGTCTTCGCTACTGCCTTGAGGATCAAGGCACAGCAGATGAGCGCTGAGGCGATGTCTCGCTAATTCGTCCTCCATCTCCGAAAGGGCTCCGCACGGGGCCCTTTTTTTGTTACCTTTTTTACCCCAGTCCGTTATACCCTGTGTAGGAATCCTACTTCTTACTGTCTTCCCTCCATGGACGCAGCCGAACTCGCGCATATCACGTCATGCCAAAACGGGCATCTTGAGGATTTTGATCCTTTATATTTGCTACACATCGATGCCGTGTATCGGTATCTGCACCGCCGTTGCTTAAGCCGCGAGGTAGCTGAAGACCTCACGAGTACCGTATTCCTGAAAGCACTCGAATCCATTCGCTCTTTCAACCCCAGCAAAGGAGTCTTCCGCGCTTGGCTCTACCGCATCGCGAGAAACGCACTCATTGATTTCTACCGAAGCCACGCACAGAAAACTGTCTCGATCGAAAATATTTGGGACCTAGCTTCGGATGATGTCACGAGCGCTCTGGCCGAAAAATCCATGGACGCCGAGAAACTCCACGAAGCGATGAAAATTCTGACACCCGACCAGCGTGAAATCGTGATGCTCCGAGTCTGGGAAGGGCTTTCCTACGCTGAGATCGCCGAGATCACCGGTAAGTCCGAAGGCAATGCAAAAGTCATCTTCTCTCGTTCTATCTCAGAACTCCGTACCAAATTGCCATCACTCCTGTTACTTCTTCTTTTCCCGCATTCTCTATGAAAACTTCACTCAAGACTTTCCTCGCCGATCT
>JAYTPR010000173.1:0-1392 GCA_043747095.1 Candidatus Peribacterales bacterium | reverse complement strand
GCTCATGAAAAAGGCTGGAAAGTGTCGATCGCAGGGAGCATGCATAGCCAGGGCGGACATACGTATTACGACAATGCAGTTGTCCTCACCATGAAGGATTTTGATGACGTACTGGAGCTGGATACGGTGAAGAAAACAATCCGCGTCGAAGCAGGCGCCACGTGGGACGAGATCCAGCAGTCTATCAATCCGCACGGACTTGCGATCAAGGTCATGCAGTCCTCGAATGTCTTCACGGTCGGAGGCACGATGAGTTCGAATGCCCACGGCCGAGATCTTACGACGACGTCATTCGTGGAAACGGTCGACTCTTTTCGGCTGCTGAAGCCAGACGGCAGCATCGTCACTGTGAGCCGTACAGAGAACCCGGAGCTCTTCGGACTCGTCATCGGCGGATACGGCATGTTCGGCATTATTTTGGACGCTACGATTTTGCTGACCGATGACGTTATTCTTGAGAGGCACTCAACCGTGATGGATTACAAAGATTTTCCGGATTACTTTGAGAAAAATATCCGTTCGAAAAGCGGAGTAACACTCATGCTTGCACGGCCATCGATAGCCATCGGCGACACGTTCCTGCGGGAAATGACAGTGACGACGTGGCATACAACCAATGAGACGGGCGAAGGAATTCATATTCTTGGTGAAGAGAAGAATGTTCTTCGGGATAAATTTTTCTTTGGACTATCGCGTTCGTATGACTCGGCAAAGAATCTCCGCTGGTATCTCCAGAAGAAGATTGAATTGTCTCCGGACAAAACTAAGCTCATCTCCCGCAACAACGCGATGCGTCCGCCTGAGACGCCGCTTGAATTCCTCGAGTACTATTCGACCCGCAATACAGACATTCTTCAGGAGTATTTCATTCCCGTGTCGAACTTCGTGTCCTTCATGGATGATTTCCGATCGATCCTCCAGAAGGGGAACATGAACGTCCTTAGTTCCACGATCCGGTACGTGAAAGCCAATGATGAGACCGCACTTGCGTACTGTCCGCAGGAAGATTGCTTCGCGATCATCCTGATGTCCAATGTAGGACTGAATGCCGTAGCCCAGGCTCATACCTCAACAGTCACGCAGGAGCTTGTGGATGCCGCTCTCACACATGAGGGAACGTACTATCTGACGTATCAGCTGTATCCTACGCGTGAGCAGATGCGCAGGGCGTATCCTCGGGCAGACGATGTGTTTGATCGTAAACGTTTCTATGATCCAGAGGAGAGATTTATGAGTAAATTCTATGAAAAGTACGGTCTCTAGTAACGAATCTGGTTTTGATACGTATATATCTCTATGCGCCTCTCACTACTCCCTCTTGTTGGTCTGGTTTTGCTTTCGGCATGTGCCAACGCTGATACGACCAGTAACCCCAAAAATGAGGAGGGGATC
>JAYTPR010000172.1:0-10437 GCA_043747095.1 Candidatus Peribacterales bacterium | reverse complement strand
TACGCCTTCCTGTTAAATGTGCTTTGCAGAAGCGCTCATCTTTCATTTCTCAGAGCAGGCTTCGGCGGGCAAGCAGGATTCCGGCTTTCAACTTTTCACGTTTCACTTTACACTTTTCACTCGTCCGGCCCCATCGTCTAATGGTTAGGACAGCGGGTTTTCAATCCGTTAACGGGAGTTCAATTCTCCCTGGGGCTGCCACTCTAAGATTCAATATGCTGCAGTAACAGTCGATCTGTGTCGCACAGATGCTTCGCTTGTTCATCAGCAGTCAATATCGTGAGCAAAACATCTATCTGCTCAAAAAAGAATGCACGTACTTTTTCGGCAACAAGTTTAATCGCAGACTGCTTGTCCGTATCGTCATAGGTCGGACTATAGAGTCCGTGCTTCTGAAGAAGTGCAGTAGCAGCTTCGCCAATTTTTGCTCTCGCAGAACAGCCAAGTGCATCCGGCACGCAATACTCTTTCATTTTCTGCGCAGGGAAACCCATAGGAGACTTTGCATCATGAAAATTCGATAAAGTCTGAAGGGTAGGTGAAAGACTCAATATCGCTCTATCCATACTGCGAAGGCTCAATCGGAAGCTATCTGTTTTGGAGAGTGCGTACGCAATATCCTTAGCATTCAACGGATGCCCTTCAGGCAAACCGTATTCGAGTGCAGAGAAGAAAGTCATGGTCTCCACTCCTACTCTCGCACCGGCATGGAGTGTTCCGCTCCCCTGAAAAGAACTCTGATTTTTACCAAGAGCATCAGCGTCTTGTCGGAGTGTGCGTACGTCATCATCAGCAATAAACTCTTGATAGTTAGGCGGTACATTGTCTCTATAAAATCCTACGACGTGATTGAGCGAGTCCCACATGGATTCGGTGATCCCCTGTGAAATGATCGAAATAGCACTCTGATCTGCATCACTTTTGACAGCATCGAGAAGATTGAAATCTCGGTAGCCTCCCTCTCGAAGACTTCGGATCAATGCAGCAGGACTGGGCGTATTGCTGACATCATTTTGTGCATTATTTTTGGTAGAGATAGTATCGATGAGTGGATTGCCGAGGGCAAAAGGGAATCCATGAGCTAGGCGGTGAGAGTGATACCCCCAAAATATGTGAATAAGCTCACCTTGCAGGGCAGATGCTTTCTGCTGTGCTTCGGGGTCAGTGGATACTTGCCAAGGGTTTTCCATGGAAAGTTATATTACAATGTATTTGTAATTCTGTCCATTTTCTACAATAACTGGCAAATGAGTGTGCAGCGTGTAATACGTAGCACACTCACATCCAATCTGCCCCTACTGGACTATACGAGTCCGGCGAATTTGAGGAGCAAGACAATCGCGATGATGCCGATGATGATGTAACCGATACGCTTGAGCTGACCATCCATCGGGATGTAGTTAAAGATCAACGCAACAATGAGTAGAACAATGAAAGGAGTGAGAGCACCCATAAAAAAAGAGGAGAAGGAGTAACAAGAGTAAGACGTTCCAGTCCTTCACTCGTTACAACGATTTTCAGATCACTCCAGCACAGCGAAATATCGCTAGATTTTGCTGTGCGAAAACCAACGTTGCGTGAGCGCAATATCGCGCGCACTGTGGCGGCTTTCAGTCCCGAGTTTTTTGAGAATACTATGCATGTGGTTCTTGGCCGTATACAGGGAAATATCGAGTTTTTTTGCGATCTGTTTATTGGCAATACCAGGATTATCGACAACGAGTTCTAGAATTCTTTTTTCCTGATACGTGAGAGGGCATTCTGAAGGTTTTTGCGTCTCTTCACGCAGACCTGTTAGCAGCTCCATCATGCGACTTCGCATGCTCTGCGGATATGCCCACTCGCCGCGCATGACCGCATCCATCGTCGCAAAAAGATCTGCAAGTCCGCTCTTGTGAGTGACGAGACAACCATCGGCGTTCATTTCGGCGCACCGTGCGATGAGCTCATCGGTCATCTCTTTACCCAGCATCACGAGACGAGTGCGATCTTCGGACGGTATATCAAACCGAACGTCTTCATCCAGCAGAACGATATCGGGTCGACGTCCTTCAGTGGAAGTTTTAAGCCTATCTTCAAGGAGAACCCTGGTGTCGTACTGAGTGCGCAGCGATGTCTCCAAAATTTCAACAAAGAGCGACTGCTCATTTGTCATACGAATATCGACAGAGCATCGTGGAAGAGACGATGCTTCGATCGGTGCCAGCTGGTTTTCTTTCGCCATAGGCAGCAGCATATCTACCCTTCCGCTATTCAGCCATCATCTCTCGAAAATCACCAAGAAAGAACACGACCTTCGGGCACGAATGTCATGTGATAGTTGCGATATTTTTTAAGACCGTAAACCAATGTATCATTGCAATGAACATACTTGGTTGAGAAAGTTTTCAAGCAGCGAACGACTAAGATATCTCGAAATAATGGCATCTATACCTCCCTCATATTGTATGAAACCAAAGTATGTAGGCATCGGCGTCATCATCGTCCTCTTCGTAGGAGCCGGATGGTATCTCGGATCTCCATTGTTCTTTGATACGGTTGTCGATGAGCAGCTACCAACTGCGTCATCGGGACTCACGGATGATGAAAAGCAGCAGGTAGCGGAGATCGAAGCACTCACAACCGAGCAGGTAGAAGCTATGCCCGAACAGGAGCGCATGGAAGCAAAGGAAACCATGAACGAATTGGGAGCAAAAATGCCTGATAGCGTGGCAAACGAACCGATGGAACCCACACCAACGGTGGAGCTCAGCGGCTCTTTTGAGGACGCTGATAGTTTCCATCGCGGATCAGGTACAGCGACGGTCTTTGCACTGCCTGACGGAAAGCGCGTGCTGCGCTTTGAGGATTTTACGGTGACCAACGGCCCTGCGCTCAGCGTATATCTCGTTCGCGATGCAGATGGCAATGTTGATGCTGGCTACCTCGATCTTGGTAAGCTGAAAGGAAATAAGGGCAACCAGAATTACGTCATCCCTGCCGACGTTGATCTTAGCGCCTACAAGAGCGTCGTGATTTGGTGCGTCCCATTTAAAGTCACGTTTGCAACGGCTGCGTTGCAATAATGACCGGAAGCTCTCTGTCGACGACACATGAGCGCGGTATTCTGCGTACTTACTCCGCCATCATCACGACTTTTACAAGCTTCAAGTCGTCATACGAGACTTTGCCTTCCAGCTGATCAAACGCTTCACGCATGGACTGCAGTCCCCGCTCTTCATAGAGCGTGCGAATCTCCTCTGCATGACGAAGGTCCGTAATCAGATAGCCAAGTGCAGGCACCGTGCCGAGACTGATGAGCTTTTCGATGTACTTGAGAACCGTACCAACGGTCATGCCGCACTGTGACGCAATGAACGCCAAATCCTTGCGCTCCTGCAAAAGCTGACGCGTGCGCTCCACGCGCTCATGCAGTGTGAGCGTGGACTTCCGCGGAGCTTCGGCACGCTCAGTCTGTGGAGCAACCTGAAAGACTGCACGCGGCTTATATTTCTTGGCCCTATCTGAAAGCGAGTCATAGAAGGAGGTCACCAGTGCGTCAGCGCGGATGGAACCCGGACTCCAACGTTCGATCAGTAGCCCACTCCCCGACCGCACACGGCTGAGTGCCACGTACGCCTGCCCAGGCTCCCAGAGCTGATGCAAGTCAACGATCATGCGATCCAGCGTTGCGCCCTGCGCTTTGTGAATCGTCGTTGCGTACGCGAGTGACACCGGAAAGTTCCACGCTGCCATCACTTCATTGCCGTCGCCATCGAGTGACGAGAATTTATATTTCTCAACCTCGATGTCCTCACCCGTAAAGAGTCGCACATGCAGCGCTTCCTCAGAGACCTGCAGCACGTGGCCAAGGCTGCCGTTCACGAATTTGCCTTCACCAGACACATCGTTTCTGCGCATCATGATGAGCGCACCGACCTTGAGCAGCAGCGTATCCGGAATCGGTAAGTTGCGACGCGCACTGTCAAAATATTTCTCATCACCGATGTACCGCGTTGCAATAGCACACTCTTTTTCTGGTAGTGCCTGCAGTCGTAGCCAGTTGTATTGGTCCGCCTTCGCTCGGTGCGGGTAGAGCCGCGTTGCATCTTCGGTTTCATTGTTAGTATTCACACGACGGTTTAAAAATTCATGCACGCGGTCATTCACCACTCCATCACGAATGAAGTTCAGGATTTCGAGGAACTCAATGTCCTGCGTACGCATGACGGTACTGAGGAGGGCGGGCTCAAAGTCACTCTGTTCCCACGTTCGGTGCAGAAAACCCCAGTCTTTTTGCTGATTGCCAGGCGTTACTGGTGGCAGCTGCGCAAAGTCACCAACGACGATGACGCGAAGTCCGCCCCACGGGTCACTACTTTCACGTGCACGTGCAGCCACCGCTTCCGCTGCCATCAGCGTTGTGCCGGAGAGCATGGATACCTCATCGATGATCACACAGCTTGCACGTTGCAGACGGTTCTTGACCTTGCGACTGCGAAGTGCCATCTCGACTGCCTTCTCAGGCCCACCTTCCATGATGCCAAGACCAAAGAAACTGTGAAATGTCCTCCCTCCGACGATGACCGCAGCAGCACCAGTACTCGCAACGATGGGAAAGTCGTCCGAACCTTTGCCACGGAGATACTGGTCTAAGAGAAAGCTTTTGCCAGTCCCTGCAGCACCAGTCAGAAATACGTTTCCCTCGCGCTGCAGCACGTCCAAAGCCTGCGTTTGGCAGGAGGTAAGATTTGCCGAAGAACGAAAGGGGGTCATGCGGGGATGGTAGCACTCTGAAAAAATAATGTGAGCAAATATTCTAGGAATAAAAGGAAGAGAGGGAATACACTTCTTTTATGCGCTTCACCAAAGCTTCCACATTTATGATAGGAACAACACTTGTTCTCCTTTTTTCTAGTGGAACCGCTGTAGCAGCGAAGGCAAAACCTACAATTGCCAAACCAACCTGCACCATCAAAGGAAATATCTCGTCTCCCAAGAAAGAAAAAATCTATCACTTGCCAGGCTGTGCGAGTTACAAAGCAACGATCATCACAATGTCAGACGGCGAACGAATGTTCTGTACTGAAAAAGAAGCAAAAGATGCAGGATGGAGAAAGGCTCTCAATTGCCCAAAGTAAATAAATTAGTTGATTTCTCAACCATTCCACGCTACGATCAGTTGTTCTCCGGTGTTCCGGTGTCTTTCCCCTTCTCTTGTATGTCTAACATGATCGAAAGTCTCCAGTGGCGTTACGCTACCAAGAAATTTGACCCGACCAAAAAGCTCTCGGCAGCACAGCTACAAGAGCTCATGGACGCTGTACAACTCTCTGCATCGTCCTTTGGACTACAGGCATACCGCGTTGCCGTCGTCACGGACGCTGCTGCTCGCGCCAAGGTACGTGAGCATGCATGGGGACAGGCGCAGGTCACCGATGCATCACACCTCTTTGCCTTCATGCCGATGAAATCCATCGATGAAGTATTCGTCGAAAAATACATCAGTCACATCGCCACAACGCGTGGCATCCCTGCAGAAGGTCTCAAGAGTTACCACGACATGATGGTCGGTAGCATCCAAAGCAGGACACCCGAGGCTCTTGCTATCTGGCTCCGTGCACAGGCGTACATCGCCGTCGGTTTCCTCCTCTCAGCCGCCGCGCACATGGGCATCGATGCCTGTCCAATGGAAGGCTTCGACCCTACACATGTGGACGTTGACCTCGGACTCCTCGATAAAAATCTCACAACAGCCGTACTCGTACCAGTCGGCTTCCGTGCGGCAGATGATGAAGCTGCGCAGTTCAAGAAAGTAAGGACTCCGAAAGAAGAACTCTTCGTAACGATCTAACAAAAGACATTTTGAAAAGAGGGAAGCCCCACGCCTCCCTCTTTTGCATGGTGACGGTATCGTCTTACGGATTGGTAGCTGGCGGCGTTTTGTCCGTCACGTTGACGTCAATGGTGCCACGAGTACCAGTGCCGTTCTCGGTCATCGGCAAAAAGTTATACATGAAAAAGCCCATACCGATGATAAGGGCAATGGCGATGACACCAATAAGCATGGTCGATGCCGAACTGTCACCGTCACGGTGTACGTCTCTTTCAATGATGGTAGCCATAGGAATGGGAGGGTAGGAAATAGAGAGGAATATCTAGAGGTGTAGACGAACGAATCAGGATTTATGACCGACTTACAGTTGATTGGCACAAAAACTTATAACGTGGCTTATCATTATTTTTTCAGTATGACGAAGGATTACTCACCGAAGCGGCGTTGCCCCTCACAGTGAGATCAACACTGTTACCTCCGTTCATCTCTGCATCGGCAATATCCTCGGTCTCTGTCCAAAAAGTGAAGTAGGCAAATGTTGCAATCAGAACCAATCCAAGAACGGAGGCCAACAAGGCAAAAACAGCACGATCATCTTCATGACTGTGATCAACATCTTCAACGTCATACATGATCATGAGAGGGGGGGGGCGAAAAAGAATAACAAGCCACGTTTAGTGGTACGGATTGATACGACTCGCATCCCCACTCACGGAGAGATTGATGACACCCGACGAATTCGTATCATCAATGGTGCTGGGATCAACGTTGAAAGCGATGAGTGCGAAGGACGCGATGGCGACCAGTGTCATACTGATAATGAGCATGGAGAATGCAGCAGCATCGTCGTCTCTACGGGTGAAGCCCGGATACGTAAGAGTGGTCATGGAAACGGGGGGTTACGGATAAAACAACTACATACAGAAGACGGCTCTGAAACCATTTATGACGGACTTCTGGTTGATCGAACCCTAAGTTATGTCGTCGTAAAAATGCTGACCATGAAAAAGGGCGACCTGAGGCCACCCTGATTCCTGCAACTCCCTATTTCTCTCGTACTTACTGCGGCAGAAGCACAGTATCGATGACGTGTGTCACACCATTACTGGAGATAACATTGGCCGTCTCTACCATGGCCGAACCATTGATCCAGACCTTCCCATCCTCCTTTTTGACCGTCAGCTCCTGACCGTTTACGGTCGTAAGCTTCTGACCATCAGAGAGATCGGAAGCCTTTAGGCGTCCAGCAACGACGTGGTACGTAAGAACTGCGATGAGCTGATCCTTATTCTCAGGCTTGAGAAGCATCTCCACGGTACCGTCTGGTAGTTTTGCAAATGCGCTATTGGTTGGCGCAAAGACTGTAAAGGGTCCAGGACCGGAAAGCGTATCCACAAGCCCTGCAGCTGTGACTGCGGCAACAAGTGTTGTGACGTTATCAGCATTCACGGCATTCTCCACGATATTGAGGTTTGGAACCATCATTGCGCCGCCGACCATAACGCCTTTTGGTTCATTCTGCATCATGGCGTTATCGGGCTTTTTCTCCATGGCATCCTTTTGTGGAGTGACAGCGCACGCTTGCAAGGTGAGAACTGACAGTAATCCTACAGTCGCGAGGAGCGAGCGAGGTGAGAAAGAAGTTTTCATAAACAGAAAGGGGGGGTGAAAAAATAGGTCGCTTATTTCGGCATGAGAACCATGTTGATGACATGCGTGACACCGTTACTGGAGATCACGTTGCGTGTGGAGATTCGTGCGTTGTTGATCCAAATATTGCGTCCGCGCTTGGTGACCGTAAGTGTGTCGCCCTGAACGGTCGTCAGCGTCATACCGTCTTTGAGGTCGCTGCTCTTATAGGCTCCAGCAACGACGTGGTAGGTCAGAATGGACGTAAGCATGGCCTTGTTCTCGGTCTTCAGAAGCGTCTCGACCGTTCCGGCCGGGAGTTTTGCAAATGCATGGTTGGTTGGAGCAAAAACCGTGAAAGGGCCTTTGCCGGACAACGTGTCGACAAGTCCTGCAGCCTTCACAGCGGCAACGACCGTCGTGACGTTCTTGGCCTTCACTGCGTTCTCAACGATGTTGAGACTTGGCACCATCATGGCACCCCCGACCATCACACCGGATTTCATGCTCATGGATGTATCAGACTTCATCATCATTTGCCCCTCCATAGAGGTAGCGGAGACGGACGCAATAGAGAGCGCGATCGTAGCGCCCGCAGTCATGACAGAGACAAACTTGTTCATATAAATAAGGGATGAATAGATAAAAGTACGTGTTCATTATCTTTTTTTAAGGCTTCTTAGCAACCTCTAGATTAGATTATATGTGATTTTTTGCAAAATAGGAGAATTTCTCTACAATGTGAATATGTTCGCACTCGACCCCATCCATCCCATCTACAGTTCGATCGTCGAACTCCTTGCCATTTATCCAGGGATGACTATCAATGAGCTGCATGAACACCTAAAAAAGAAGGTGAAGATGAAAGTCTCGCTTGCACACCTCTACCGTACGGTGAACCGAATGGTCGCAAGCCAGATTCTCATTAAATTAAATGGAAAACTATCACTCAATCTCATGTGGATTTCCTATGTGGAATTCATTGCAGGACGTGCCAAGCGCATCATGAGCTATGTCGGAGAATTCCCTCTCCATCCGGGGGAGAAGAAGACGTATACGGCAAATTCTCTGCTGGATGTAGAAGCAATTTGGAACCATGTTCTTGTCTCGCTATACCGTACATTGCAAGTCAAAAAGCTGCATAAGTACTACTCACATGCATGGTGGCAACTAGGGCGAAATGCGGAAGAAATCGGTTTTTATCAGCGCCTCAAGGACACTGGCATTGAGTGTCGTTGGGTCTTTGGATCCGATACACCACTGGATCGGATTGGCTGTGGGAGAATCAAAGAAGTCTTTGAAGCGATCACAACTCGCAAGACGCCATTTCCAAGTGAAGGCTACAACCTCAACGTATACGACGAATACATTATTGAATGCATTCTTCCTGAAAGCATATCCCGGCATTTCGAATTTTTCTTTCGTCGCATCAAAAAAGAAAAGGATTTTGATCACACGATGTTCCTCGATCTCTTCACGATGCGCGGCGCTTATAAAGTGACAGTGTGGCGTAACGCGAAGCAGGCAGATTTGCTACGCGAGAAATTAGGCAGCTACTTTTCCTGATCAGAGCATATTTCACACTCGTACGAGCAGAAATCCGCCGATCTGGTGAGAGGATAATTTCTACCGGTTTTGTTACAAAGCAGATACGAGCTCCTTAGTACTGAGGCTGACAAGGATGGTAGGCGTAATCCAGAATCCCGCCATTGGGGGTACACCTCGGAAACTGACGTCCATCGGAACAGACAATAGGCTCACAATATGGAGGCAGTGGCTCACAAGGATTACGGAAGTAATCGATGATTCCACCGTTTGCGGTACACGTCGGGAACACACGTCCATCGGAACAGATATACGGCTCACAGTATGGTGGTGGTGGAGGAGGCGGAGGATTATTCGGGACACACTTCCATACGCACTGCATGGTGCAAATCTCTGCGTTCGGCCCACATGCGCTCGTACAGGCACAGTGTGTGCCAGGCCCACACATCGTGTTGTTTCCGCATGCCTGACCAGAGGATGACGAAGAACTGCGGGATGATGACGTACGAGACGAAGATGAGCTGCGAGAAGATGACGTACTCGATGAAGATTTACTGGACAATGATGCACTGCGTGAAGAATCCCGCGAAGCGGAACTGCGTGATGATGCCTCCTGTCCACAGACGCGCTTCGCATCAGAATATGTTTTCCCACTCTCTTTATCACGATCTCGTTGGAATTTGCGGATCTCAGAAATGCGATTTGAGTAACGTTTGTCTGCGTCACGCTGAACGTTCCTTTGGTCTTTATCGTCTTCGCGGCTCCATGAATCGATATAGCCAGCCTTTCGTTCTTCCATTGCTTGTTCTAGCTCATCATCATACGTGCGCTGTGAATCCACGAGCGCTGTGTGATACGTGTCTACTGCGTCACGCATGCATTCTCGAAGAAGCGGCTCAACGCTACGAGCAAAGAGCACCACCGGGATGAGAACTCCGATACACACAATGGCCGGTACGAACTGGGAAGTTTTCATGAAAATACAACAATGGGATCAATGATAAGTAATAGACGGGGTTTTTCAAGGATTCTTACACAGAAATGGCGTTTTGCGTGGACGGTTCGAGAGGTACATACTCTCAGTACCCTCTTCCCCCGCGTTCTCAATGTCCAAGAGAAATATGCTCATCATCGGCGGAGTCGTTGCCATTCTAGCGGTCTGGCTCGTACTGCAGACGATGTCCGGATTTATGGGGCGCAAGATGGTCGAAAGCATGATTGAAAATTCCATCGACGGTGAAACTGATGTCGATATGAACAGTGACGGAACAATGGACATCAAAACCAACGAGGGAACGTTCTCCACCGGAAACTCTATTCCAAAGGAGTGGCCAGAGGATGTGCCGACCTATGCGGGAGCCAGCGTCACGTATTCAACATCTGCAAACCAAAACGAAGGCAAGTCAGGCTTGGCGCTCTTCCTCGCAACAGATGATTCTTCTGCTGAG
>JAYTPR010000171.1:0-3171 GCA_043747095.1 Candidatus Peribacterales bacterium | reverse complement strand
TGCACGTGCTGCTGCAACCGTCACCACTCTGGAAGTCGCCATCGTCACACGTTTCATCGTCAGCGTTTCCAATGATGCCGTCTGCTCCTTCGGTCTGGATGTTGGAGTCACCACACAGATCTGGGTAACGGACACTAAGGAGAGCGCCCGATGCTTCATTAACGATGAAGAAGTAAAGCGAGTTGCGTGACAGCAGTGCGCCCGTCGCCGTATCTGTATCAGCCATTGTGATGCCGTTGCTGGACTCGAACGCAAGAATTGATCCGCCATGTTGAGCATCCTCAGCCCTGGCCTTCGCTGAAGCGAAGAACTGGCCTGGGAATCTCTGGGTCAGAACTGGTGCGGTCTTATTCGCCTTTTCAGCACCAGCTGTTGCAGACGAATATTTGTAACCGAAGTAGTTCACGGAGTGCACTCCGGCAACGGTGAGTGCGTCATCAAGAGTTGTTTCCGTAATCGCCTGATCATCAGGAACAACGACGAGGTAGAGAGAATCTTCGATGAGCGTTTCGCTGTCCGTGCCTGTCGGGAATGTGACCTTTTTCACGGAAATTCCGGACTTTTTACCGATCTCAGAAATGGCTCCTGTGAGCGGAGAAGATGAGTTATCAAAACCGAATGGAAGTGGAATATCGTTTATAGAATTCAGTGTCGAAACGGATGCAAAGACAGCGAGTGTCACCACACCGAGTGCGAGAGTGATGAAGCCGACTGTTTTTTGGCGCTTCGTGAATGTCATTAGAAACTTGGGGTGGGAGTCGTGAGGTTGCAGGAGTTATCGCAATCATCAGTCTCGATGCTGTTACCGTCATCGCATTCCTCGCTGCCCTGAATAAACGTGTCACCACACGCTGCGAGTTCGCAAGCGTTCGTACACGCATCGGTGTTGAGGCTGTTGCCGTCATCACACTCTTCAGGCGTTTCTGTTACAGCATCACCACACTCAGGAACTTCAGCCTGACACGTAGCGGAGCAGCCATCACCGCTAATCGTGCCGCCATCGTCACACTCTTCTGTCGGAGCTTCGACAACGGAGTTTCCACAGAGCGTGCCTCCTCCACCTTCAATTTCACAGAAAGCGTTACAGCCGTCACCGGACTGCGTGTCGCCGTCATCACACTGTTCACCGAGTTCAAGCTCTGCGTTGCCACACACTGGCATGTTGCCCTCCAGAGTCCAGAGTGTAGAAAGGCGCGTGGTCAGGCTCATGGCACAAGAGCCGGTGCACACACCGTTTAGCTTGATGCCAGCGAGCGCGCCAGAGCCGACGGAAGCACGAATGAAGTTACCGCTACCTGTCGCAAATCCGACGCGAAGAACAAGAGGATCAATGATGACGTTTGCGATGGCTGCACGAATTTCAAACACCGTGGACTCACCAGCGGGAATCACCGTGAGTTGCTGGGAACCAAAAAGTGTAAATGCATTACTCACAACATCGAGCGACGTCGAGGTCAGAAGTTCAGCGTCCGGCTCACCGTCAGCATCTGAGTCTGACCAGAGCGAATACGTCGCATTCAGTAGTGCACCGGTTTGGATCTGAAAGGCGAGAGTCTTCAGGCTGACGTTACCCTTTACGGCTTCAGCGCTGAAGCGCACGAGAGGGCGCTCCGTATCACCGGTAAACGCTGTTCCTGTCGCGGAAAGTGGCAACACGGACATCAGAAGCTGATGATCGGTAAAGCCCCAGAATGTGGAAGGCTGTTGCAAGACAACGATGTCACACGAAGATGTCTGACAGTTCGTATCAGTCTGGATGCCCACGAGTTGGAATGATGCACCTTCAATCTTGGCAGTGACGTAGTCAGCCGACGACGTTGCAAATGCAAGACGGAGATGATCGCCTACAAGAACTGTCGGAACATCGGCATGCACTTCGTAAAGCACCGTTCTACCAGAACCAACAACGGCACCGGAGTGAGACGGAAGAGCGAAGGTCAGCTTGGATGACACAATGCTTCCGGTTGCCATGATCTTGTCCACAACACCGTCAACGTTTGTGTCTTTCCAGAGCGTGTAATTATTCGCATTCGCCAATGATCCAGATTCTGCGCGGAAGGAGAGCGTCTGAAGACGAACCGGCTCTCTATCTGCAGAGACGTCTACTTTGAAAAGCGGAATGCTTGGCTCAGCAGCCAGCGCCTTCTTCGCAGGAGGAAGCATGCGCACCGTGAGTGCGAGAGCTGGGCCGTTTGTCGTAGAGCCAGAGCCGAACGGTAGTGGTGTACCAACAGTACAGTCGTTGCGGCAGCTGTCGGTGTCGACCGTATTACCATCGTCACACTGCTCAGGCGCATTGATAACGGCATTGCCGCAACCGATGAGCGTGCGTGGGCTGAGATCAATACCCGTCGCTTCGTTTGCGATCACAACATAGAGCGCTCCTGCTGGATCAATTCTGACTGCTCCTGGAACGTTGTCCGTACGACGAAACACGACGCCATTATCAGCCTCGAACTGCGCGAGAGCGTTGCCGTGCGCTGCATCAGTAACACGTGCTTTTGCAGATGCAAAGAATTGACCAGGAAAGCGATCTTTGAATCTGGTAGCCACAATATCGCGACGTTCAAACGTAGCAGCAGCATCGGAATAACGGTAACCGTAATAATCAACGGCATGACTCTCTGTGCCTGGTAGAAACATCGCAAGGTCTATCGGAGAATCTGTAATCGTTGTCTGATTCGGAATATGAATCAGATAAATTTTATCCTGCGTGAGTGTCTCCTTTACTTCGTTATTTGTGAACGTCACGTCGTAGACATCAATGTTGTTACGCTTCGTCAAAAGCGTGACACGCCCCTGAATAGCGGCTTCTCCTTCGATGAAAGGAATCGGAATACCGTTTTTCACAAACGAAGGAGTGTTGCCGATACCAAGCATCATGAAAGCTCCTACAACAGCCACCGATCCGGCGGCTCCGAGGAGTACCTTCTTTGAGACCCACGATGCAGGGAGCGGAGACGCAATCATGAGGAGAACTTAGGCAGCAAATGCCATGCGTCGCGCGCGAATCTGCGCGTACGCAAACGTGCTGACTGCTGCAAGAATCATCGCTGCAATAGCGAGCACACTTTCAGGACCAGTAGCCGTAACGCGCGGCGCTCCGCTGTGGAGCACATTGCCATTAGCATCAGTCACCGTGCTATCACCTCCAATGATGATCGTTGGGCC
>JAYTPR010000170.1:0-1144 GCA_043747095.1 Candidatus Peribacterales bacterium | reverse complement strand
TATGCCGCTGCGGCAGGACTTTTTCTTTTGCGCGTCTCGTGAACTCGACGCGGCCACTGAGCTACGACGGCCTGAAATTTGCACTGGAGCCGTCTGCGGGAATTGAACCCGCGACCCCTTCCTTACCATGGAAGTGCTCTACCCCTGAGCTAAGACGGCTTATATCGAGGTTTATAGCCAACGGATTTTGGTTGTAGAGGCCGTAAAAGTCAATTCTCGAGGCTTACGGTCTCTAGCCAGCTCTGTGGCGGCTGCTTGCGAGCGGCTCTAAGCGTATTCATCAGCGTATGCAGCGAGAGGAGTGCGCACTTAAATCTGCGCGGGCCAACTGGAACGCCAAGGAGCGAATATACCTCGTCTGGTTTCAGGGCTTCTGCATCGGATACTGTCATGCCGATGAGGTCTTCCGAGAGGAGTGACATAGCAGCCTGACTGATGGCACAGCCTTCACCACGCCATTTCAAATCTTCAATGACACCATCGGTGATGACGAGATCAATCGTGAGATCGTCACCGCAGGAAATATTTTCTTCACGGTGCGAAACAGCGCGTGAAATACCTCCGGTGTTTCTCGGATTTTTGTAGTGATCCAGGATATTTTCGGCGTATAGGTCCATTATTTACGGAGCAGAGAAATGGCTTTCTGAAGAGCTTTGACGCATGTATCGATCTCCTCTTTCGTGTTGTAGGCTGCTACCGAGAGGCGAGTGGAAGCGGGGATGCCGAGAAGCTTATGCAGCGGCTGCGTGCAGTGGTGTCCCGCACGTAAACATACTCCCTCTGCACCCATCATGTCCGTTAGATCATGTGGATGAATTCCGTTTATGACGAAACTGATGCAACCGATGCGTTTCATTGGATCAGTTGTGCCGAGAATGCTCAAGCCTTCGATTTTTTGAAGAGCCGTGAGCGCGTGTGCGATGAGCGAAGCTTCGTGTTTGTGCATCGCTGTCATGCCGAGCTTCGTCATCCAGTTCAGTGCTGCACTGAGACCGGCTGCATCTGCTGCTGCGACGGTGCCGGCTTCAAACTTTCGTGGCAATTCTGCTGGTGTGAAGCTATGAGTCGTGACTGTTTGAATCATGTCACCGCCACCTAAGAAAGGTGGCATTTTTTTGAGAAGCTCAGCCTTACCATAGAGCAC
>JAYTPR010000169.1:0-2648 GCA_043747095.1 Candidatus Peribacterales bacterium | reverse complement strand
AACGTTCGTGTCGTTGACCAGATTCCGTCCGGTCTCACATTTACGTCAAACGGTTCCACACCAGGTTGTGCGCAGTCCGGAAATTCCGTCGTCTGTCCTGTACAGACGTACCAGCCGGGCCAGAGTGTGAGCTACACACTGAAGTTCACGGCGAACCAGAACATTCCGTGTAACTCGACTGTCATCAACAGTGCAGTCGTTCAGCAAAATAGCGCTACGCTTGCGATCTCGAACCAATGGCTCACCACGGTACAATGCACGATTCCAAAACTTGATATCACGAAGTCAGTTGCTTCCACGGTCATCTCCGGTGGTACGGCTGTCTACACATTCGTGCTGCGCAACACGAGCACGACGCAGACTGCAACCGAGGTAGAACTCTACGATTTCTACATCGATGCTCAGGCAAACCCACTCCTGAACCCTACATTTACCTTCGTCTCCATTTCACTCGGTTCCTGTGATCCTCTGGATAACCAGGGACGCATGCACTGTAACTTGCCAAACCTTGCACCAAACCAGGTTGTGACATTTACCATGACGTTCAACGTTCCGACGAATCAGAACCTCTGTGGTCAGACCGTCATCAACCAAGTCGACGTGTGGACGCAGCATGATGAAGCGAACGCAGACTGGGACAAAGCTCAGACTGTCGTTCAGTGCGCAGTAACGGATGTCACTGTCACGAAGACTGCTCCAGCAACACTCAGTAACGACACGGTCAGTAACTTTAACTACACGTTGACAGCGACGAACACGACCGCTGTGTCTGCTCTCAACGTTGTCATCACAGATGCTATTCCAGCAACTCTCACCATCACGTCTCTTCCAGCTGGTTGTACCGCCAACGGTAACGCCATCACCTGTAACGTCGGCACACTCGCAGGAAACCAGAGCCGTCAGTACGTCATCGGCGTTTCTGCCGTTGCTCGTTCGGTCTGTGGCCAGAGCGTTCCAAACTACGCCTACATCACAACGACAAGCACGGAAACGAACCCGAACAACAACCGTGGCTACGCTCACACGAATTTCACCTGCACCACGCAGACTGATGTCACGGTGACGAAGACTGCTCCGACAACTCTTACGAATGATGCTGCATCTCCATTCAACTACACGCTGACAGTGACCAACAACACGTCAGTTGCTGCTGATAACGTTGTCATTACAGATACGATTCCTCAGCCGCTCACCGTCACGTCCGTACCTGCAGGATGCAGCGCAAACGGTAACACTGTGACATGTTCAGCTGGAACGCTCGCAGCAAACGCAAGCCGTCAGTACATCATTGGTGTCTCCGCAGCTGCACGCGCTCTGTGTGCACAGTCGGTAACGAACTATGCGTACGTCACGACAACAACACAGGAAACGAACGTGAACAATAACCAAGCTTCTGCTCAGACTGCATTCACATGCACGCAGCAGACGGATATCAGCATCACGAAGACTGCTCCTCCGAGCCTGACGAATGATGCAGCAACGCCGTTTAACTACACACTGACGGTGACGAATAATACGTCAGTTGCTGCTGATAACGTTGTCATTACAGATACGATCCCAGCAACACTCACGGTGACCTCCGTGCCTGCTGGTTGTACCGCTAACGGTAACGCCATCACCTGTAACGCTGGAACACTCGCAGGAAACCAGAGCCGCCAGTATGTCATCGGTGTGTCTGCCGCTGCACGCGCCGTCTGTTCGCAGACGATCACGAACACTGCGTCTGTGACGACATCGACGTTTGATACGAATAATAACAATAACAGTTCGTCCGCTCAGACGACGTTCACCTGTACGCAGCAAAACCCACGCCTCTACATCACGAAGGCTGGCCCTGCGACGGTGAATGCCGGAAGCACGATCACGTATTCATTCACACTCCAGAACACGAGCGCATTCACTGCGACCAACGTCAACGTGTATGACTACTTCATTGATCAGAACTTCCAGAAACTTCTTCCTGCTCCGTTCACATTCGTGTCCTCCAACGGACTCACGTGTCAGTACGACGCAACGGACCAGCGTGTTGAATGTAACCCGGTTGATCTCACTGCTCAGCAGATGATCACGTTTACGATGACGTTTAACGTCCCTACGACGCAGGCTCTCTGTGGCCAGACTGTCACAAACAAGGGTGAAACTATTTCCGGAACCAACCAGCAGACTCTCGATTCTGACATCGCCGCTACGACAGTTATGTGTCAGACACCTCCACAGTTCACCCTTGTGAAGAGCGGTCCTGCAAGTGTGAGCCCGGGTGAACTTCTCACCTACATCATCACTGCGACGAACACTGGTCCTACTGTCCAGAACAATATTCAGATGTATGACGATGTTCCTCCAGGACTCACGTTCGAACCGAACGGTTCGACGCCAGGATGTGTCGAGAATAACGCGCACGTCTACTGTGCTGCTCAGACATTCCAGCCTGGTCAGAGCGTCAGCTATACGCTGAAGTTCAGGGCAAACCAGAACATTCCGTGTAACTCGGACATTATTAACGAAGCTGAACTCGAGCAGAACGGTACGGTGTTCAAGTACTCGAACCAGACCCACACTGCCGTGCAGTGTACTGCTCCGAGACTCGACATTACCAAGTCCGCTCCTGCAACTATCGGTATCAACGGAACGATTACCTACAGCTTCAG
>JAYTPR010000168.1:0-2970 GCA_043747095.1 Candidatus Peribacterales bacterium | reverse complement strand
GTCTATATTCCTCTTCCAAAGAAGAGGATCGCAAAGAAAATTGCGAGAATTGTCATTCGAGAAAAGCTCGCTGCTTGTGGAAATATTCTTGGCCCCTCGCTGTCTCTGTATGAATGGAAAGGAAAGGTGGCGAGTAGTCGTGAATTCATCCTGATTCTGAAAACTACGGAGTCAAAATTTGGAAAGCTTGAAAAACGGATAACGGAGCTCCACCCGTACGATTGCCCCTGCATCGCAAAAATCGCAGTTTCGTCCTTGAATAAGCCGTATCTAAACTGGCTCGTAAAGACGGTGGCATAACCTGTAGAATAGGTACGGAGAGGTGGCCGAGTGGTCGATGGCGACAGTCTTGAAAACTGTTAATCCCGCAAGGGGTTCGAGGGTTCGAATCCCTCCCTCTCCGCCACGAAGCATGAAAGACAAACCTCCGGTTTTTCTTTCATGAGCTATCTTTTCGGAGAGGTGGCGGCTCCAGTCAGGCAGAGCCTGACTTCGCCGCGCTTTTTTGATCAGTCTTCTTAGTGTGTACTGCTGTTATTCACTTTGTATTGATATTATGGTATAATATAAAGGTGGCCGGAAACGTCGAGAAATTTGTCGGCGAGGCAACCCGGATCAATGTAAAAGATCCGCTCAAGCGGATTTCAGCTGCCGGAAAAGGTGGCACCGATGTTTTTGATAAGGCCAGCTCGGTCGTTGGCGAGACTGCAAAGGAATTCGCGCTTCTGCCACTTCGTAACGTCGGAGCAATTTCCAATCTCATTTGGAAAAAGTCTTTCTCAGTTCTTGGCAGCGTTCTGAAAACTGGTGCTCAGGCTGCTCTACTTATTCCCTTGCCGCTTCCGGGAGGCATGCGCAACGCCGCGGACGTAAGAGGCAGCGTCGTATCGCTTCGCAAAGCTATAGACATCAAGGCGCAGGGCACGAATTCCGAACGTTTCAAGGATTTGTTTGATAGAATACGCGGCGTACGCAATGACGCAGAAAAACACGCCACCGGGCAAGCTGCCTACATCGGTCTTCATCCGTGACGCAAAGACCGTACCCGGACGAGGACGTGGAAAGGGATTAGGCGTACCTACCATCAATATTGACCTTACGGCTGTGCCTCAAGATTTGCCTCACGGCATTTATGCATGCCGCATCACGCTTGAAAAAAAAATATACAACGGTGCCATGCACTACGGCCCGAGGCCTGTTTTTAAAGACACTGACGCTTTCGAAGTCCATATCATCGATGAAACGGTAGACGCCGTGCCTAAGACAGCAGATATCGAAATTGTGGGGTACATCCGTCCAGTTCTCGATTTTCCAAGTCCTGAAGCGCTTATTCTGCGTATTGGCAAAGACATCGAGGAAGCACGTGGTATGCTTTCTGCATGAAGAAGCTACTCAAGAAGCTCGTTCCCGAGACGTCTCTTCCACGGCTCACCTTTCATAGGTCCAAGGCTTTTGCAGCTGCATTCCTCAGCGGCTTTCCGGCACGCAAGCTGACGGTCATCGGTATTACAGGAACGGACGGCAAAACAACAACAGTTGGCATGATCGCGCATATCCTCAATGCAAATGGGAAAAAGTGTGGCGCACTCTCCACCGCTTTCTTTCAGATTGGCGAAACTGTGACGTGGAACCCAACACAGAAAACGTCGCCTTCACCTTTCATCGTCCAGAAATTTCTACAATCATGCGTTGATGCTGGATGCACGCATGCAGTTCTTGAGTGTTCATCGCACGGACTTTTGCAGGGGCGTGTGAGCCATACGTGGCCGACTGTTGCGGGAATTACAAACCTCGCTGAAGAACACCTGGACTATCACGGAACGATGGACGAATACCTGAAAGCAAAATCACTACTCTTTACGATGCTTCGCAAAGATTCCGGTCTCGCGGTGCTCAATGCAGATGACCGAAGTTTCGATGCACTCAAAAAAATCTCAACTCCGTGGAAGATTGATTATTCAGTGAAGAAAACATTTGGAAAACCCGACAGTCCCAACGCATGCGCGTTATGGATCAGTGATGGAAAAGCGGATACAGGATTCATTACCGGAGCCGTCCATTCAAATGCTGAAAATGCATCCTACCAACTCAGAATCCCTGTCTCTGGTGCGTTCAATTTGCAGAATGCTTTGTGCGCCATCGGGTGTACGCACGGAGTCAATGTGATGCTTTCTGATGCTGTAAATGCACTCAGCACATTTCGTGGTATTCCAGGGCGAATGGAGCGCGTGGATGCCGGACAGCAATTTCCTGTCTATATCGATTTTACGGTCACACCGCAGTCCTATGAATCAACGCTTTCAACTCTCAGGGCATCACTCAAGCCTGAAGGAAGGCTGCTTGTTTTGACGGGCTCTTGCGGTGACCGCATGAAAGAAAAACGCCCCGTCGTCGGTAAGATCGTCAGTACGTACGCCGATATCACGGTAGTTTCTAATGAAGATCCATACACCGAAGATCCTCAGAGAATCATTGATGAAGTGTGGGCCGGCATTGATCAGAAAGAAACGGAGGCTCACCGTATTTTTGATCGCCATGAAGCAATCCGTTTTCTTTTGAAGAAAGCACGCAAAGACGACATTGTCATTTTCTGCGGAAAAGGCAGCGATACGACAATGTGGGTAAAGACAGGGCAAATCCCTTGGAACGAACGCGAGATCGTCGCAACCGAACTACGCGCGCTGTGACGTGTTGCGACGGAGCAGGAGAACGATGATTCCCGCTAAGAAAACAGGGATGGTAAACAGCTGTCCGCGACTCATATCTAAACCAAGAATATGGACAAAGCCGTATGGCTGATCGCGGAAGATTTCAACGATGAAACGAAGTACACCGTACAGAATCAAAAAGTAACCTGCTGTACGCCCAGACTTGATGTTCGTATGAGCGAATGAGGAAAGATGCACATAACACACAGATGCGATGAGAGTGTCCTTGAAGAGGGCATACAGCTGCGTCGGGTGACGTATG
>JAYTPR010000167.1:0-3346 GCA_043747095.1 Candidatus Peribacterales bacterium | reverse complement strand
TAGTACCATCACCCAACAACTTGTACGAACGCTCCTAAGTCCAAAAAAAAGAGGATTTTCCTACAAACTTTGGGAAGCATGTCTTGCCCTGAAGTACGAGACGCGTTTCAGTAAGCACGACATACTGGAGCGTTATATAAATATGTCATTCTTTGGCCAAGGCGCCTACGGTGTGAAGGCAGCCGCACAAGTGTATTTCGATGCAGATGTATCGGCGCTCTCACTTGGTCAGTCGGCTCTTCTTGTTGGGATTCTCAACGCCCCGTCGGCTCTGAATCCTTTCAAGGATCCGGAAGGAGCCAAATTGCGTCGCAATACTGTGCTTCGGGCCATGTTGCATGAAAGAAAAATTTCTCAGACCGAGTTCGAAGCAGCATTAGAGGAACAAGTGGAACTGAGAAGTGGCAAAACTGACATCCGTGCACCACATTTTGTTCTTTGGCTTCTTCAAAGAAATCCGGAGCTTCGGGTAAGAAAAGACATCGCAACGACACTCGATCTTTCATTACAAACAGAAACAGAAGCAATCGTTCATAGATACGTGGAAAAATTGAAAGATAAGAATGTCACATCAGCCGCAGTTGTTGTTCTTGACGCACGCACCGGAGAAATCTTGACGATGGTTGGCTCTCGAGACTATTTCGATGCTGATCATGACGGGGCGGTCAACGTGGCAGTCTCAGCACGCCAGCCAGGTTCCGCGTTAAAACCATTTACGTATGCTTTAGCCCTTTCGCAAGGCATGACAGCAGCGACAACTATTTCAGATGTGGAAACGCAATTCTTCACCGCAGAAGGTAATCCGTATGTTCCGCGAAATTACGACTTCGGTTACCACGGACTTGTTCGTATTCGAGAGGCGCTGGCCAACTCTTACAACATCGCAGCTGTGAAAGTTGCTGAGATAGTCGGAGTTGAACGACTCTTAGCATTTCTGAAACGCGCCGGCATTTCTACACTTCGCGAATCACCTGAGCATTACGGTCTCGCACTGACACTTGGCGACGGTGAAGTGAAACTACTGGAACTTTCTGCTGCCTACGCCATTTTCGCACGAGGCGGAACGACGTTGCAGCCAAAAGCATTACTGGACGAGGCAAATGCAGTGGAAGCGCAAATCCTAGACCCTAAGGTTGCATGGCTCATTACAGATATATTGAGTGATGCCGATGCAAGAGCCGCAGAGTTTGGTCGAGACGGACCACTTGGCTTCCCTTATCCCGTTGCAGCAAAAACAGGAACTACGCGAAACTCTCGTGATAATTGGACCATCGGCTACACGCCAGACCGCATCGTGGGAGTCTGGGTAGGAAACGCCGATAACGCTCCTATGCGCGGAACATCAGGAGTCACGGGGGCTGGCCCCATTTTTCATGACGTCATGCAAGAGGCGATGAAGTTCATCGAAAAAAAGCCTTTCCAACGTCCCGAAGGCTTTACGGATCGCACGGTATGCCGACTGTCCGGCAAACTTCCAACACCATTCTGCACTGAACGGATTATAGAGCACTTCATCACTGGTACAGAACCGCATACGACCGATGATATGTTTGTGAGTATTTCCGTCGATGTACGAAATAATTTGCGTGCAGATGCGTCTTGTCCGGAAATATTTGTGAAGCAACAAGTATTTACTGTATTTCCTCCAGAGATTCGAAAGTGGGCACGTGAAAATGGCTTTAAGGCTCCGCCTGATGCATTTTCGCCGTTGTGTCCGCCATCGTCAGCCGAAAGTTCTACTCCCACGGAGTCGGTGATGATCACGCGTCCTGCTGAAAACGCTTCATATCTTTTAGACCCGCTTATTCCTGATTTGAACGAGCTCATTGTCTTTGAAGCCGTTGCCGATGAAAGCATCGAAAAGCTTACGTGGTTCGTAAACGACAAGAAGGTAGGGGAGGGGACTCGACCCGATTTCAGGTTCAAATGGAAACCTAAGCCAGGCTCATTCGTGGTCAAAGCAGTCGCTGGACCGCTTCAAAGCAGTGTTCGTATCGAGATTAGGAAGTGATTTCTGGCAACAATTCTGGTATAATGAAAAAAACACACCAAAACTCATGCATAACGTTCTCATCGTCGGCGGCGGTTTCGGCGGTATTCGGGCTGCCCAGCTTCTTTCGAAGAATCGTCAGCTCTCCATTCGACTCATCGACCCAAAGTCATACATGGAGTATCACGCAGCTGTGTACCGTCTTGTGACGGGTAGAAGTGCGACGGAAACATGTATTCCATATTCGGAGCTTTTGAAGGGAAGGAAAGTAGAACTCGTGAAAGATTCAGTATCAGCCATCGACCTCACTACAAAAACTGCAACGGGCGTATCAGGATCTCGTTATTCATATGACTCGCTCATTCTCGCAGTAGGAAGTGAGACGTCGTATTTCGGAATCAAAGGAGTCGAAGAACACTCGTACGGTATCAAGACAATCGACGAAGCCCTCCGCCTCAAGCGTCACATTCACGACATCTTCTCCTCCGTTAAAAATGCGAAACCTGATGAGAAAGCTCCGGCTCTTCACATTGTCGTCATTGGAGGAGGAGCGAGTGGCGTAGAGCTTGCTGGAGAATTGGCTTCATACACACGAACAGTCGCCCGAAAGAATGCTGTCGATACCTCGCTCATTACAATCGATCTCATCGAAGCGATGCCGCGTGTCCTTCCTCAGCTGCCGGAAAATGTTTCAAAACGCACACTTGCTCGGCTGAGAACACTGGGAGTGAATGTTCTCTTGAACCGTTCGGTCGTAAAAGAAGAACAGGATCAGTTGTTCCTCAAAGACATGCAGATGACAGCGAAGACAATCGTATGGACCGCTGGCATGAAGGCAAATCGCTTGGCATCTATGGTTCCTGGCATCACCGTTGATAAGCGCGGACGCGCCATCGTCGATGCGTCACTTTCCGTTACCGATCACAACGGTGTCTATGTCATCGGGGATGCAGCAGCTACCAAATTCTCTGGCATGGCTCAAACAGCACTTTCCGATGCAGCCTACGTCGCATCTGCTATCGCAGCGAAAGCTGCAGGAAAGAAAGTTGCTGCATATGTGCAGCCTGCCCCTGCATACTCTGTCCCCGTTGGTCCTCGCTGGGCAGCAACCGTGTATCACGGGGTGCAGTTCTTTGGCTTCATTGGCTGGTGCATGCGCAGAGCCGCAGATTTTCGAGCCTTTGCATCACTCCTGCCACTGACCGCTGCTTTTCGTGCGTACATCGGAGGAAGCACTGTTATCGACGAATAGAGTGCTTTCTGTGTATGATCCCATGCATGAGATCACGATGGATTGCATTGCTTACATTGGCTCTTTCTGTGATTCCTGCAGTAGTAGTGGGACACGGAGTTGGT
>JAYTPR010000166.1:0-1517 GCA_043747095.1 Candidatus Peribacterales bacterium | reverse complement strand
CGGATGGAACTCATCCGGAATTTCGGACGGCGTACAGTTCACCGGGTCAGACGTTGTTCCTCCTACGAGGAAGTAACGATGCTGACGATAGTGGATGACGCTCTTCGTGTGCGGCTCGAAGAACGCAGTGTCTTTCTGTTTGTCTCCGTACAGATAGAAGTCGTGGTGGAAGAAGCATTGCACTTTACGCTCTTGCCCATCAAGCGTACGAATCCTAAACGAACGGAGAAGAATATTCTTCACCGGATCAACAAAGTCTTCTGAGAGAATCTCGACCTGTAATTTTTCTGATGTCAGAAGTGACGCCGAGACGAGCGACGAGTCTGCATACGCTGGGCTGATCTTCCATGTTCCGTCGTTGATCCATGAGAATCCTTTGCCCTCAACGAGGAAGCCGACGCGGTGGAATTTGCCGTACGTCGTGTGGTCCTCTTCGCCTACGTAAGGGTAGTAGAAGTCCCGAAGCTGCAAGAATTCATCGAATGTTGCGAGCAGCGTGCCGTTGCCGAGAACAAGTGAGCGAGGCATAGGGTTTAGGAACGTTTACGGGAAACTTTCGGCTTTGCAGCCTTCAGGATGACCTGACGGAAATCCGCCAGCGCGTGACTAAATCTGCGATACGCTTCGTACGGAGATTCGTAGGGACTGAAGTATTTATGCACGTCACCGTCCGCCCAGTATTTTGTGCAAAGATAATAGAAGTGATCCGATGTCTGAAGCTTTCGCCAGATATCGAGCATCACCGGATCTTTCAGTTTCTTCACCGCGTGCTCAAGCGCGTAAATGCCCGTAAGTGCGGCTTCCTGAAGATGGTTGCCTCGCCATGCCGAGAGATCACGTTCTGTATCCGCCCACGAGACTGGCGCATGTGCATCCAGAACCGGAAGTTTGCCTTTGCCGTACTTCACAGCAGTTGCAGATGGAGTAGCAACGGTGATGCCGTGCTTCGCAAATGCAGTCGGGAGTGCCTCCAAGAACTGGAAGATGCCGGTATCTGCCCATTGGTGCTCACCAAATGTTTCGTAGTCCATGAACAAATTCACAGACGATCCGTGCGAATTCTTGATCCATCCTGCAAATGTATCCGCAGTGAGTGGTGTCTTACTTCTGTGTGCTGCACCGAAGCGGAATGCGATATCATCGGAGAGCTGGTAGTTTTTGAGAAGTGTGCGCATAGCCTTCACCGGAACCGTGTGAATGCGATGCCGTGCGATAATGCGCTGCCAGTCACGAGAAAGCGTGAACTTTGGCGGTGTGTACACGACGTTGGGACTCCGACCAAGGAGTACACGGTCAGCGCCTTCCGCGAGGATGGCCTTGAATCCGAGTGAGCGTGCAACTTCTGCGATTTCATTGGAGTATACAAGCTCGGTATTGCGGAATGTCGTTGGCTTGATCTTGAAAAGTTTTTTAATCGTTTCTGTGTGCTTTTCGACCTGCTCACAGAACTCTTCGAGTGAGAACAGACACGACAGCGAGTGGTAGTAGGTCTCGGCAAGAAACTCGACCTGACCGGT
>JAYTPR010000165.1:0-2167 GCA_043747095.1 Candidatus Peribacterales bacterium | reverse complement strand
CCAACAACAGAGATGAGCGATACGGGTCCGGATTGATACGCAAAGGTGAGAGCAAACTCAGCCACGTAGAAACAGGAAATGACTGCGGCAATGAGAATGAAGAACATCGGACCGCATGTCGGAAGTGTCTTGATGATATTGCGACGCTGAGATGGAATGAGAAGTGGAGCGACGAATGCGATGGAGTCACGGCCGAGAACTGTCCAAAAGAGAACCGGGATTACAGGGACGCCTGCGTGAAGCGCTGCCTTACGCATGCCGTAGGCAGGTACGTACGTGATAGCAAGGAGTGCGAGCAGGAAGATCGTGCGCCCAAAGGTGATCTGTCGACTGAAGAACGACAGCGTGAACACGCCGACAAGCACGAGTGCCGCTCCGGCAAGCTGCTGCATCGTCCACACCTCACCAAAGAAGATGAACCCCACAATGCTCATGTACACAGCAAGGATGGCCCACGCCGCATTCACCACGGACACATCAAGCTTGTCGAGAATCCAGAAGAACAGGATGTCTCCAAAGTACGCGAGAGCCGCCATGGGAAAGATGGTGTACGCCCACGGTGTACGAATGTCGTAGAAGAGTGCAATGACACCAAGAAAAATCATGCTCACGAATGTCTGTGACCACAAAAGTAGCGACGGACTTTTCTGAAATTTTGCGACGAGGGTAGAATTTCCCACGTTGATGAGCGCCCATCCGAACGCCGAAAGCATTGTCAGCGGAAACCACATAGAATCGTCGGTTTAGTGTCCTGACTGGAGGAAGTTAAAAGCGCTGTTTGCCGCTACCGTTCCCTCTCCGGCAGCCGTCGTAAACTGTGCGAAGTGGTTCGAGCCACTCGTCAGATCTCCAGCACCAAAGATGCCGGGGACGGATGCACGCTGTGCTTCATCGACTTTTAGGAATCCGAGTGCGTCGATCTCACAACCGAGCTTCTTTGGAAGATCGATGGCCGGATTCGAACCGATTTCAATGAAGACTCCGTCGACTGTCAGGATGTCGGAACCGTTGTATGGCTGATCAAGCTTAATGCCCGTGACTTTCTTGTCTCCGTGAACCTCGAGGACGTTACGCTCAAGCACGAACTCAACGTTCTTCTTCTCCTTCACTTTGTCGACCCAAAACGGCTCTGCACGGAACGAATTTTTACGGTGCACCAAGTAGACCTTAGCTGCTACCTGAGCGGCAATGGCAGCCCCCTCAACGGCGCTATCCCCTCCTCCAATGACTGCAACGGTCTTGTTCTTATAAAAGAACGCATCGCATGTTGCGCAGTACGTCACACCTTTTCCGGAGAATTCGGCTTCACCCGGAATGCCGAGATGGCGCTTATTGGAGCCCGTTGCGAAGATGATCGTCTTTCCATCAACAGTTTCATTGCCTTCCATGAACACGCGAAAACCGCCGTCGATTTTCTGAATATCTTTCACGTACGCAATCTTCAGTGTCACCTCTTTAAAGCTCGTGGCATGCGCCTTAAATTTATCCATAAGGTCCGGTCCGCGAATCTCGATCTCACCCGGCCAGTTGCCGACTTCGGCAGCCGTGTTGCCCATGCCTCCTGCTTCGGCGCCCACGAGAAACGTCTTCAGTTTGTAGCGCGCACTGTAAATAGCGGCGGTGTAACCGGCGCAACCGAGGCCAATGATGATGATGTCCTCCATGCCGTGATCATGCCGTTTTCGCGCACCAATGTAAATCAGTGCAGCACTTGAAATATCCATCCAAAAATTCTTTTCGCTCCTTCGGTCAGTCTCGGACCTGGACGATTCAGAAGTGAATCATCGATCACAAACAGATGATTTTCTTGCACCGCACGAAGCTCCGTCCAACCTGCGCGCTTCGTGAGAAGCTCTTTGCTCGCCATACTTCCGGCTCCACAAATACTGAGGATGATGAGGTCAGGATCGAATGTCTGTATTTCTTCCAAGGTAACCTCGCAACTTGGGCAATTTCTTCCGTCATTTTCCACTTTCCACTTTTCACTTTTCACTCCGAAAGGTATGCCTCCCGCAAGCTTGATGAGCTCCGGCACCCAGTTGCCGCTCACCATGGGAGGGTTATGCCACTCTTCAATGTAGACGCGTGGCTTACGTGACAGCAGGCCGGACTTTCGCTTGGTATCGTTGAATCCCTGCTGCAATGTTTCAACGAGCGCATGTGCCCT